>DASYRU010000472.1:0-14651 GCA_036004165.1 Actinomycetota bacterium | reverse complement strand
CTAGACGACGGGGCCGCGCTGGGGTGCCAGGACTCGAACCTAGACTAGCGGGGCCAGAACCCGCCGGGCTGCCAATTACCCCACACCCCAGGGTCGTTCGTGGACCAGAACGGCCCACGGGCGTTGGGATGATAGCGGCAGACGGGTCGTTCCCTCAACCGGACAGGCCGGCCGCACGTTCCAGACGGGCCAACGAACGGGCCTTGCCGAGCAGCTCCATCGACTCGAACAGGGGCGGGCTGACCAGCCGGCCGGTGACCGCCAGCCGCACCGGCTGGAAGGCCGTCTTGGGCTTGAGCTGGCGCTCCTCCTGGAGCCCGCGCAGGCTGGCCTCGACGGCCGCCGCCGTCCACGGCTCGACCGTCTCCAGCCGCTTGGCGGCGTCGACCAGGAAGCCGCGGCCCTCCTCGTTCAGGACCTTGGCCACCGCGGCCTGGTCCAGCTCCACCGGGTCGGTGAGCAGGAAGCCGACCATGCCGGCGACCTCGTCGAGGCGGGTGACCCGCTCAACCACCAGCGGCGCGGCGCGGGCCAGCAGCACCGGGTCGGCGTCGGCGAAGCCGGCGGCCCGCACGAACGGCAGCGCACGTCGGACGAACTCCTCCGGCTCCAGGCGCCGCATGTAGTGGCCGTTGAGGGCGTCGAGCTTCCTGCTGTCGAATGCGGCCGGGTTGCGCGAGACCCGCTCCAGCGAGAACAGCCGCTCCAGCTCCTGGAGCGTGAACAGCTCGGTGTGGTCGTCGAGCGACCAGCCCAGCAGTGCCAGGTAGTTGACCATCGCCTCCGGCAGGTAGCCGTCGGCCTGGAACGCCTGCACGGCCACCCGGTCGCGCCGCTTGGAGAGCTTCTTGCGGTCGGCGCCGACGATCAGCGGCAGGTGGGCGAACCGGGGCGGGACGGGCTGGCCGAGGGCGCGGAAGACGTGCACCTGACCGGGGGTGGCGGGGAACAGGTCCTCCCCCCTGATCACGTGGGTGACGCCCATGTCCAGGTCGTCGAAGACGGCCGACAGCAGGTAGGTGGGGATGCCGTTGGCCCGCAGGATCACGAAGTCGGTGAGGGTGGCGTTGTCGAACCGGACGGTGCCCCTGATCAGGTCCTCGACCACCGTCTCGCCCTCGTCCGGGAGGCGGAAGCGGACCGCGGGCCTGCGCCCCTCAGCCTCGTAGGCCCGCACCTGCTCGGCGCTGAGCCGGCGGCAGTGCCCGTCGTAGCCGGTCGGCAGGCCGCGGGCCTCCGCCTGCTTGCGGCGTTGCGCCAGCTCCTCCGCGGTGCAGTAGCAGGGGTAGGCGTCCCCCTGGGCGACCAGCGCGTTGGTGGCGGCCCGGTAGCGGTCGAGGCGCTCGGTCTGCACGTAGGGCCCATGGGGCCCGCCCTTGGCGTAGCCCTCGTCCCAGTCGAGGCCCAGCCAGCGCAGCGCCTCGACGATCGCCTCGGCGCCGTGCTCGACGTTGCGCTCGGCGTCGGTGTCCTCGATGCGCATCACGAACCGGCCGTTGTGCCTGCGGGCGAACAGGTACGAGTAAAGCGCGGTCCTTGCATTGCCGACATGCAGGTAGCCGGTCGGCGACGGTGCAAACCGGGTCCGGACGGTGTCGCTCATGACTCGAATGCTACGCGAGTTCGTTAGTTGCGGTACCAAGCGGTAAGGTATGGGCCCCCCGCTCCACCCTTGGCACCGCCGTACCCCCAACGGTGAGGAGGCCTGCGTGCCCGCATCCGAGGATGGTTCAAGACTGCGCGTCGCGATGATCGCGCCGCCCTGGTTCCCGATCCCGCCCAACGGCTATGGCGGCATCGAGGCGATGGTCCACTGGCTGGTCGAGGGCCTGGTCGCCCGCGGCCACGACGTCACCCTGATCGGCGCCGGTGTGCCCCAGACCAGCGCTCGCTTCCTGCAGACCTACGAGGAGCCGCCGGTCGCCCGCATGGGCACGCCGTTCCCCGAGATCGTCCACGCCCTGCAGGCCGAGGAGCACCTGGAGGAGCTGGAGGTCGACGTGGTCCACGACCACTCGATGGGCGGCCCGCTGACCGCGCGGGCCCACCACGCCCCCACCGTGCTCACCGCCCACGGCCCGGTCACCGGCGAGCTCGGCGAGTGCTACCGGCTGCTGAGCCGCCGCCACCCGATGGTGGCGATCTCCGAGTCGCAGCGGGCCAAGGGGCCGCACCTGCCGTGGGCAGCCACCGTCTACAACTCGATCCCGGTCGACGAGTACCCGTTCGAGACCGACAAGGACGACTTCGTGCTGTTCCTCGGGCGCATCAGCCCCGAGAAGGCTCCTGACCTGGCGATCAAGGCGGCCAGGGCGGCCGGCCGCCGGATCGTGGTGGCCGCCAAGTGCAACGAGCCCCCGGAGCACCAGTACTTCGAGGAGCGCGTGCGGCCCCTGCTCGGCCCCGACGCCGAATGGTTCGGGCACGCCAGCACCGAGGAGAAGAAGAAGCTGCTGGCAAGGGCGAGCTGCCTGGTCTTCCCGATCCAGTGGGACGAGCCGTTCGGGATCGTGATGGTGGAGGCGATGGCCTGCGGCACCCCGGTGGTGGCGCTGCGCGCCGGGTCGGTGCCGGAGGTGGTGGCCGACGGCCTCACCGGCTACATCTGCGACCAGCCAAGCGAGCTGCCGGGCGCCATCAGGCGGGTGGGCGCGCTGGACCCGAAGGCCTGCCGCCAGCACGTCTTCGACTGCTTCGACGTGCCGGACATGGTCGACGGCTACGAGGCGGTCTACCGGCGGGCGATCGCAGCGGCGGCCTCCTAGCGTCAGGCGGCCGGCTCGCCGACGACCTGGTTGGCGAGCACCCCGATGCCGTCGATCTCGACCTCGACGCGGTCGCCGACCTCGAGCGGGCCGACGCCGGCCGGGGTGCCGGTCAGCAGGACGTCGCCGGGCAGCAGGGTCATCACCCTGGACACGAACGCCATCAGGCTGGCCACCCCGCGCTCCAGCTGCGAGGTGCGGGCCTGCTGGCGTGGCTCGCCGTTGACCAGGGTGCGGAGGGCGAGGTCGCTCGAGTCCAGGTCGGTCTCGATCCAGGGCCCGAGCGGGCAGAAGCTGTCGAACCCCTTGGCCCTCGCCCACTGCCCGTCGGCCCGTTGCAGGTCGCGGGCGGTCACGTCGTTGGCGCAGCTGAAGCCGAGCACCGCCTGGATCGCGTCGGCCTCGTCCAGGCGGCGTGCCAGCTTGCCGACGATCACCGCCAGTTCCCCCTCGTAATCGACCCGGCCGACCCAGCCAGGGTGGACGATCGGGTCGCCTGGGCCGATCACCGCCGTGGACGGCTTCAGGAAGATCACCGGGTCGTCGGGGACCTCGCCGCCCATCTCGCGGGCGTGCTCGGCGTAGTTGCGCCCGACGGCGACCACCTTGGTCGGCAGCACGGGGGCGAGCAGGCGGACCTCGCCGGTGGGGAACCGTTCGCCGGTGTACTCGAAGGCCGCGAAGGGATGCGGGCTGAGGGCGGCGATCGTCTCCCCCTCCAGGATCCCGAAGCCCACCTGGCCTTCCCGGCTGTAGCGGACGATGCGCATGGCGGCACGCTCCCAGAGGCTCAGGCTCGCAGCAGCAGTGCTTCAAGGGTCAGGCCGGTCCCGAAGGCGAGCACGACCAGCCACTGCCCGGGCTGCAACTCGCCGGCGCCGAGCATCGCCTCCAGGATGAACAGCACCGTGGCCGAGGAGCGGTTGCCGCCGTCGGCCAGCGTCTCCCTCGAGCGGGCCAGCTGCGCGTCGGTGAGCTCGAGGCGCCGCTGCACCCGGTCGAGGATCTCGGGGCCGCCCGGGTGCACCGCCCAGTGCGCGACGTCGCCGGGCGTCAGGCCGTGCGGGCCGAGCAGGTCGCCGAGCAGCCCGCCGACGCCGCGCTCCACCATCGCGGGGACCCGTGGCGACAGCGACATGTGGAAGCCGTCGTCGTCGATCAGCCAGCGCATGCGCTCCTCGCTGCGCGGCACGGTCACCGTGGCGGACGCCACGATCGCCGGCCCGGAGGAGGCGGGGCCGACCACCGCCGCCGCGGCCCCGTCGCCGAACAGCGACTGGTACACCGCGTCCTCGCGGCTGGCGGCCGGCTGCACGTGCAGGGTGCACAGCTCCACGCAGGCGACCAGGGCGCGACGACCGGAGGCGGCCGCAAGCGCCGCCGCCGTCCGCAGGGCAGGCAGCGCCGCGTAGCAGCCCATGTGCCCGATGCCGAGCCGCCTGACGCGCTCGCCGAGGCCAAGCTCCTCGGCGAGGTGGACGTCGAGGCCGGGACCGCTGTAGCCGGTGCAGGAGACGGCCAGCAGGTCGGCGACCTCGCCGGCGGCGCCCGGCCCGGCCCGCTCCAGGGCCACCCTGGCCGCCTCGGCGCCGAGGCGGCGCGCGGCCGGCGCGTACACCCGCATGCGGTCGGCGGTGGTCCGCTGGTGGGCGTAGAAGGGAGGGTCGACCACCGAGGCCCGGCGCTCCACCCCGGCGGCCGCGAACACCTCCGCCCAGTCCGGGTTCCAGCCGGGCTGCCTGGCGAAGAAGTCCTCGACGATCTCCGTCTGCTTGAAGACGTAGTCCGGCATGGCCGTGCCGAGGGCCTGGATGCGTGCGGTCATGCTGGTGCCTTTCGGTAGTGGCCGAGGTAGGAGGCGCGGCGGTCGGGGCCGGTGGCGAACTGCAGGACGGGAGGGCGGCGCAGGAGCAGACCGCGGGCGACGTCGCGCGGGCCGACGCGCGCCGCCAGCCCGGTGGTCGACACCGCCCGCAGGCCGGCGTCCAGGCAGAGGCGGTCGAGCTCGGCGGGCCGGATGAACAGGCGCCAGTCGTGGGTGCCCCTCGGCACCATCCGCAGCACCCGTTCCAGCCCGAACACCGCGGTGAACCACGCCCAGCCGGTGCGGTTGATGGTGTCGAACACCAGGCTGCCGCCCGGGGCCAGCACGCGGGCCAGCTCGGCCATGGCGGCGGGCAGGTCGGGCACGTGCTCCAGGACGTCGGCGGCCACCACCACCTGGAAGGCTTCATCGGCGAACGGCAGCCGCTCCAGCCGACCCTGGACAGGCCTGAACGTCCCCGGACCCGTCCGGCCGACGGCGCGGCGGGCCACCCGCAGGCTCCCCCCTGAGCGGTCCATCCCGACCACGGTGGCGCCGGCGGCTGCCAGCTCCCTGGCGACCAGGCCGCCGCCGCAGCCGGCGTCCAGCACCACCCGGCCGCGCAGGTTGCCGAGGGCCTGCAGGTAGAAGTCGACCCGCGGCCGGTTGATGGCGTGCAGGACCACGGCAGGGCCGTCGGTGTCCCACCACAGCTCGTCGATGCCTTCGTAGTACTCGTTGTCGATCGAGCAGCGGGCCGGCGGCACCGGCCGGGTCCGGTCGACGCCGAGCGCCGGGGCCCTCACGTCCGCGCCTCCGAGCCGAGCTCCACCCTTCCCAGCCACTGCAGGGTGGCGTCGTGGGATGGTGGCAGCAGCAGGCCTGCATGGGTGTCGCGCAGCAGCCGCTCCAGCGGGCCGCCGCGCAGGTAGCCGCTGCCGCCCGCGGTCCGCAGCGCGAGGGTGCAGACCTCCAGCGCCGTCTGGCAGACGAACAGTTTGGCGGCCGCCATGCGGCCGTAGTGGGCCACCGGGTCGGGGTCGGGCGGCCGGCGCACCGCCGCGTAGAGGGCCGCGCGGGCGGCGTCCAGCCGCATGCGCATCTCCCCCACCGCCTGCTGCACGCCGGGAAGCTCCGACAGCACCTGGCCGAGGCCCTCGTTGCGCCGCCTTGGAAGCCCGCCGACGACATGGCGGTAGGCGGCCTCGGCGGCCCCCAGGAAGACGCTGGCGAACGACGGCCACGACCAGTGGGAGCCCACCAGGAAGCTGACCGCGATCGGGAAGCCACGATCGACCACGCACTCCGGCGGGACCTCCAGGTCGTCGACGGCCAGGACGTGGCTGCCGGTCGCCCGCATGCCCATCGCCTTCCAGTCGCCGAGCACCCGCACACCCCGCTCCGGCCTCGGGATCAGGAAGCCGATCGGCTCGCGGTCGCCGTCGGCCTCCACCGCGGCCGTCAGGAACAGGTGGGTCGCCCGCGGCCAACCGGTGAAGAACGTCTTGGTCCCTGCCAGGCGCCAGCCGCCGCCGGGCAGCGGCGTGGCGGTGGTGGCCTGGTACCACCAGTTGCCGCCCGACTGCGGCTCGGAGAAGCCACCGGCGAGGATGGCGCCCTCGCCGACCACCTGCTTGAGGAACGGCTCGACCCGGTCCCTGAAGCCCTCCGCCAGCAGGCCGACCCCGTGCAGGTGCATGTTGACCGCAAGGGCGGTCGCCGGCGAGCCCTCGGCGAGCCGGCTCTGGGCGGCGACCAGGTCGAGGGCGCTCGCCCCCATGCCGCCGAGATCGGCCGGGACGGTGATGGCGGTGTAGCCGGCGGCCACCAGGTCGTCGAAGTCCTCGTGGGCGAACCCGTCGGCCTCGTCGTAGCCGGCCGCCCGCCGCTCTAGGGCAGGGGCGAGCCGGACGGCCAGGTCGACGATCTCCTGCCGCGGCTCGGTCGGTCGCGAGGACTGCTCCATGCTGGCTCCTGACGGGGACGTCCGGCCGGATACCCCATCAGCCTTCCACGAACACGGCCAGAACACGAGCGGAGCGTAGGCTTTCGTGATGGCCCATCCGCTGCTCCGCCTGCTCCACGAGGCCGCAGCCGGCCGGCCGCCCCCGCCGGACGGCGGCGTCCGGGTGCTCCCGCCGCTGCCCGGCCCGGTCGACGCGGTCCTCGCCTTCACCGCCCACCACCTGGTGGTCGCCGACGTCGACCCCGGGGAGGTCGCCGCCCGGCTCCCCGACGGCGACCTGTCGGCTCCGATGGGCGCCGCCTTCCTGACCTGGCTGGGCGGCCGGATCGGCGGCCGGCCGGGCAGCCTCGACGTGGTGCTCGCGGCCGAGGGGCTCGGCGGGCGGCCGTCGCTCGAGCTGCTGCCGGTGGTCGACCCGGAGCGGCACCCGCGGGCCGCCGAGGCGCTCCGCTCCCGCGCCGCGGTGGAGGTCTGGACCACCGACCCGGAGGGAGCCGGGGTGCTGGTCCTGGGGCGCGGGCTGGCCGGCCGCCGGGAGCTCGCCTTCGAGGTCGCGCCGGAGCGGCGCAACCGCGGGCTCGGCCGGCTGCTGGTCGCCGCCGCCCGCCACCTGACCCCACCGGGCGAGCAGCTGTTCGCCCAGGTCGCCCCCGGCAACGCCGCCTCCTTGCGGGCGGTCGAGGCGGCCGGCCTGCGCCCGCTCGGCGCGGAGGTCCTGTTCCACCGCGGAAATTGAGATGCCACGCGCCCTGGGTCCTGCTGAAATTGGCGGATGGAGGGCTACCAGGCGTCGACCTACGGCGACCGGATCGCCGACGTCTACGACCAGTGGTACGGGTACGGACGCGGCGACGACGACGCCTGCGTCGAGCGGCTGGCCGAGCTGGCCGGCGGTGGGCCGGCGCTGGAGCTCGGCATCGGCACCGGCCGGATCGCCCTTCCCCTGGCCGCGCGGGGGGTCGAGGTCCACGGCATGGACGCCTCGGCGGCGATGGTCGAGCGGCTGCGCGCCAAGCCAGGCGGCCAGGCGATCCCCGTCACCATCGGCGACTTCGCCGACCTCGGCGGCGTCGGCGGCTCCTTCAGCCTGGTCTACGTCGTGTTCAACACCTTCTTCGCCCTGCTCACCCAGGACGACCAGGTGCGCTGCCTGACCGGGGTGGCGCAGCGGCTGCGGCCCGGCGGCGCCCTCGTGGTCGAGGTGTTCGTGCCGGACGTGCGCCGCTTCGACCGCGACCAGAACCTGACCGTGCGCCACCTGAGGCTCGACGAGGCCATGCTCGACCTCGCCCGCCACGACCCGGTCGCCCAGCGGATCGACTTCTACAACGTCACGCTCGGACCGAGCGGGATCCGGATCCAGCCCGGGGTGCTCCGCTACGCCTGGCCGGCGGAGCTGGACGTGATGGCGCGGCTGGCCGGCCTGCGCCTGCGCGAGCGCAGCGCCGGCTGGCGCCGGGAGCCGTTCACCGGCGCCGCCCGCGGCCACGTGTCGGTCTACGAGCGCGCCTGAGCGCCGCCTCCGTAGCATGAGCGCGATGGACGCGCTGGATCTCTACGACTACCGGCGGCGGGTGGCCGCCCTGTACCTGGCCGAGCCGGCCGAGGGCGAGGCGGGAGCGGCGGCGTTCCGTCGCGGCAGGGACGCGCTGTTCCGCGACCACCCCCAGTCGGCCCTGAACGCGGCGCAGCGGGCCCGCTTCGGCGGCCTCGCCTGGTTCCCCTACGACCCGGCCGCCCGGGCCGAGGTCGAGCTGCTGCCGGCGGACCCCGGCGGGGAGCTGGCGATCGACACCGGCGGCGAGGACGGCGTCGTCCGCTACCGCCGGGTCGGGCGCCTCGCCACCCCCTGGGGCGAGCTGACGCTGTTCTGGACGCTCGGCTACGGCGGCGGGCTGTTCCTGCCGTTCAGGGACGCGACCTGCGGGCGGGAGACCTACGGGGCGGGCCGCTACCTGACCGACACGGTCAAGGGGACCTTCGGCCGTGGCCTGACCGTCGATGGCGTCCGGGTGGTGCTGGACTTCAACTACGCCTACAACCCCTCCTGCGCCTACAACGCCCGCTGGGCGTGTCCGCTGGCGCCTCCGGAGAACCACCTGCGCGCCGCGCTCCGCGCCGGCGAGCTGGCCTACCCGGACCCGGCGTGACGCCGCGGCCGGCCCGAGCCCTCAGCCGAGCAGGCGGCCGATCGCGGCGGGGAGGGCCGACGGCCGCTCGACCAGCAGGTAGCGACCGCCGCCGCGGCGGGCCAACTCGCTGCCGGCGCGGACCGCTTCGGGGTCGCCGCTGGTCCCCAGCACGTGCAGCCGGTCGATCCCCGCCATGGCCTGCAGGGGGTCGCCGCCGGCGGTGGCCAGGCAGTCGCTGAGCAGCACGGCGACGCGTTCGGCGGCGCCGCTGCGGCCGAGCTGGCGGCCGGCCGCCCGCAGCCCGAGCGCCAGGTCGGTGACGCCGTGCCCGCGCAGGGCCAGCACGTCGGCGACCACCGCCTCGGCCGGTCGCGGCCGGTCGGGGCGGGCCAGGACCAGCGCGTCGGCGGCGAACCCGACCACCCCGGCGCCGTCCCGCTCCCCCGCCGCCAGCACCAGCGCGGCGGCGGCCATGGCGGCGGTGGCCAGCCCGGCTCCGCGCATCGAGCCACTGGCGTCGACCAGCAGGCACAGCGCCCGTCGTGGCCGTTGCCAGCGGCGCACCACCAGCTCGGCGGCGGTCAGGGGACGACGCCCGTCGGCCCGCTCCAGCGAGCGCTCCAGGTCGAGGTCGCCGTCGTCGCCGGCCGCCTCCGGCCCGAGCCGGCCGACCCCGCGGGTGGGCCGGGGGCCGCTCCTGGCGGCGCGCAGGAACACCCGCGCGGCCAGGGCGGTGGCCCGCCTGCGAAGGGCGGGGTCGGTGGCGCCGGCCAGCGCGGCCAGCAGCGCCATCGCCCGGTCCGGGTCGCGCTGCCGCAGCGCCTCCAGCGCGGCCGGGTCCAGCCGCCCGACGGCGGGCGAGACCGCGGCCAGCTCCGGGTGGGCGGCCGCCAGCGCCGCCCTGCTGGCGGTCCGCCTGGCCCGTTCGCGCAGGGCGGCCGTTGCCGCGTGGCCCTCCAGCAGGCGGCCCCGGCCGCCTCGGGCCAGCTGGGCGGCCGGGTCAGGCTCGCTGCGGCGGCGCCCGCTCCTGCCCCTGGGGGTCGAGCAGCAACCGCTCGAGCAGCTCGGCGATCACCGCCTCCACGGGCCGGCCGGCGTCCTCCTCCAGCCGGACCCGCCCCGACAGGGCGGCGAGGGCGGCGTCCAGCAGGGTGTCCCGGCCGGGCAGTCCGTCCCGGGGTTGCCCGTCGCCGGCCGCGCCGGCCCGCAGCGCGGCCAGGCCGCGGGCCAGGTGGACCAGGTCGATCGCGCCCCGCACCGACGAGCCGGTGCGCAGCTCCGGCGCCGAGCGGGTGGCGCGGACCAGCGCGACCGCCAGCCGGGTCAGCTCCCCGGTCGCGCCGGTGGCCCGCTCGGTGATGCGCCGCTCGGCCGCCTCGCTCTGGTAGCCGAGCGCGATCCGGCAGACCCGGTCGGCCACCGCCTGGCTGACCCTGGCGGTGCCGACCACGTCGAACGGGTTCATCGCGGCGATCAGCCGGAAGCGCTGGTGGGCGCGGACCCTGCCGACCCTCGGCACGTGGATCTCGCCCTCGGCAAGGGCGGTGATCACCACGTTCAGGGTCTCCTCCGGGACCCGGTTGAGCTCCTCGACGTACAGCAGGCCGCCGGCCCGCATCGCCGCCACCAGCGGGCCCTCGCTGAACGCCTCGGGGCGGTAGCCACCCGCCAGCACCAGGGCGGGGTCGTGGGCGCCGACCAGCCGCGCCGGGGTCAGCTCGGCGTTGCCCTCGACGAACTCGAGGCCCAGCCCGGCGCCGTCGGCCAGGCAGCGCAGCAGGGTGGACTTGCCGGTGCCCGGCGGGCCCTCGAGGACCACGTGGCGGCCGGTCGCCAGCGCGACCGCCAGCACCTCGGCCTCGCGGCGCAGGCCGACCACCTCGCGCTCGGCCCGCTCCAGCATGCGCCGGACCGGGAACCCCGCATCAGTGCTCGTGGAGGATCACGCCCCTGAGGTTCTTGCCGTCCAGCAGGTCCTGGTAGCCCTGGTTGACCTCCTCCAGCTTGTAGGAGCGGGTCACCAGCTCGTCCAGCTTGAGCTGGCCGGCGCGGTACAGCCCCAGCAGCTTGGTGATGTCGTACATCGGGTTGGAGGAGCCGAACAGGGTGCCGACGACCTCCTTCTGGAACAGCGTGAGGATCGCCCCTGACAGGTGGATGGTGAGCTTGGCCGGGTCGGCGAGGCCGGTCACCACCACCCTGCCCCCCTTGCGGACGCCGTCGAAGGCGTCCTGGACGACCTGCTCGGTGACGATGTCGACGGTGATGATCGCCTTGTCGGCGCCGACCCCCATGGTCAGCTCGCCGGCGAGTTGCTTGGCCTCCTCGCCGGAGGCGACGCTGTGGGTGGCGCCGAAGTCCTCGGCCTTCTCCCGCTTGTTGGCCAGCGGGTCGACGGCGATGATGTTGGCCGCCCCGGCATGCGCGGCGCCCTGCACGGCGTTGATGCCGATGCCGCCGATGCCGAAGATCAGCACGGTGTCGCCGGGCGCGACCTTGGCCGCGTACACCGCCGACCCCCAGCCGGTCGGCACCCCGCACCCCACCAGCACGGCCGTCTCCAACGGCAGGTCGTCGTCGACCTTTACGCAGGAGTGCTCCGAGATCGTCGACCACTGCGAGAAGGTGCCGATCATGCACATCCCGCCGAGGTCCTGGCCGTCGCCGTGGAAGCGGAAGGTCCCGTCCGGCAGGGTGCCCACCAGGATGGTGGCGCCCATGTCGCACAGGTTCTGCTGGCCGGTCGAGCACCAGCGGCAGTGGCCGCAGGAGGGGATGAAGGAGCAGACCACGTGGTCGCCCGGCTTGACCCTGCTGACGCCGGGACCGACCTCCTCGATGATGCCGGCACCCTCGTGCCCGCCGACCAGGGGGAAGCGGGGGACGATGTCGCCATGCCGCAGGTGCTCGTCGGAATGGCACAGCCCGGCCGCGACGTAGCGGATCAGGACCTCACCCGCCTTGGGCGGGTCGAGGTCCAGCTCGACCACCTCCCAGTCGCGCCCGAGCTCCCACAGCACGGCTGCCTTGGTCTTCATGGGACTGGCCTCCCTCCGGCGCCGGGTGCCTGCGGCCTGATAGTGGGCCGCACGCGGGCATCGCACAAGGGCGTCAGCCGGCCGGGGTGAGGCGGACCAGGACCACCCCCGGCATCGGCAGCTCGAGCTCGAGCTCGACGGTGCCGTCGGGGGCCCGCAGGTCGCTGGCCGGCGCCGCCTGGTCGAGGCGGTCGGCGGCCCGCAGTGCCCGCCAGCCGGCCTGGTCGGGCCAGGCCGGCGCCCCGAGCCGGCGCCAGGTGGCCGGCACGGCGGCCAGCCAGCGCATGCTGCGCATGGTCCTCACTCCTTCGCCGTGGGGTGATCGTCGTCTTCCTGGCACCCGCAGCTCTGCCGCACGACCAGGCGGGTGTTGAGCACCATCGCCCGCGGTGGGACCAGCGGGTCGTCGATGCGGCGCAGCAGCAGCTCGGCCGCGGTCGCGCCGAGCTGGCGCATCGGCTGCTTCACGGTGGTCAGCGGCGGCGAGACGTGGCGGGCGAGCTGGATGTCGTCGAAGCCGGTCACCAGCACGTCGTCCGGCACCTCCAGGCCGGCCTCGGCGAGGGCGGCCAGCGCCCCGACCGCCATCTGGTCGTTGGCGCACACCACCGCCCCCGGCCGCCGCCCGTCGGCGAGGTAGGCGCGCATAGCGGCGCGCCCGCCGCCCTCGGTGAAGTCGGCGGCCAGGTCGGGCCGGCCGGGCGCCGGCCGGCCGGCGACCGCGAGCGCGGCACGGTAGCCGTTGAAGCGGCTGGCGGCGTCGGGCGAGTCGGGCGGCCCGCCGAGGAACGCGAGCCGTTCGGCGCCGTGGTCCTCCAGCAGGTGGGCGGTGACCGCGGCGGTGCCCTCGGAGTTGGCGACGCTGACGTGGTCGATGCCCTCCGGGACGTCGGGGCCGGCGGCGACCACCACCGGCACCCTGCGGGCCAGCCGCTCCAGCACCTCCGCCGACACCGAGCGGGCCAGCACCACCATGCCGTCGGTCTTGCCGGCCAGCTCCAGGTCGAAGTCGCGCCAGAGCTGGTCGGCGGTGGCCAGCAGGACCGCATAGCCCGCCTGGCGCGCGGCCCATTCCATGCCACGCAGCACCTCGTCGGCGAACAGCAGGGTCTCGTGGCCCTCCTCGACCTCCGGGTCGTGGAGGTCGGCCCGTGCAAGGCCGAGCACCCAGGTGCGCCCGGTCGCCAGGCCGTGGGCCGGGCCGCTGGGCACGTAGCCGAGCTCGGCCACCGCCCGCAGCACCCGCTCCCGGGTCTCCTCGCGCAGGTCGTCGGGGCGCCGCAGCGCCCGCGAGACGGTCGCGATCGAGACCCCGGCGTGGCGGGCCACCTCGTAGATGGTCGGCGCCTCTGGCAACGGCTCGCTCCTGCGGCTGCCTGTAAGCGCTTACATCCTGCCCCTGCGCTGCCGGCCCCAAACCTCGCCCGTCAGCGGACCGGCTCGACCTGGTAGCCGAGCCGCTCCAGGTCGGCGACGATCTCGCCGTGGTGGATCGAGTTGCGGGTCTCGAGGGTCAGCCGGATCTCGACCCGGTCCAGGTCGAGGTCCAGCCCGGAGCGGTGGTGCTCGACCGCCAGCACGTTGAGCCCGAGCCGTGCCACCTCCGCGGTCAGCCTCGCCAGGGTGCCCGGCCGGTCGTCGACCACCACGCGCAGGGCCACGTAGCGGCCGGCGGCCGAGAGGCCGTGGTCGATCACCTTGGTGAGCAGCAACGGGTCGATGTTGCCGCCGGACAGCAGCGCCACCACCGGGCCGGAGCCGGGGACCTTGCCGGCGAGCACGGCGGCAAGGGCGGCGGCCCCCGACGGCTCCACCACCGCCTTGGCGCGCTCCAGCAGCAGCAGCAACGCTTGGCTGATCTCCTCTTCGCCGACCGTGACCACGTCGTGGACGTGCGCCTGGACGTGGGCCAGGGTGAGCGGCGACGGCGACTTGAGCGCGATCCCGTCGGCCATCGTGGTGAGACGGTCGAGGCGGACGCAGCGCCCGGCGTCCAGCGACGCCCGCATCGCCGCGGCGCCGGCCGCCTCCACCCCGACCACCAGGACGCCCGGCCGCACCGCCGCCAGGGCGGCCGCGACGCCGGCGATCAGCCCGCCCCCGCCGACCGGCACGGCCACCACCTCGGCCTCCGGCGCCTCCTCGGCC
Organism: Actinomycetota bacterium; assembly: GCA_036004165.1. Lineage (GTDB taxonomy): Bacteria > Actinomycetota > CALGFH01 > CALGFH01 > CALGFH01 > CALGFH01. The sequence goes on along the minus strand of DASYRU010000472.1, from coordinate 798 downwards.
AGCTCCAGGCCGATCGTGCCCTGGCCGGCGATGATCAGCGGGTCGTCGAACGGCGGCACGAACACCGCCCCGTCGGCCTGGCAGCGCGCCTTGGCCGAGGCGATGCAGTCGTCCACCGCGTCGCCCGCCAGGAGCACCTCCGCCCCGTAGTTGCGGGTCGCCTCGACCTTCGGCAGCGGGGCGTTGACCGGCATGAAGATGGTCGAGGGGTGGCCGGTCAGCCGGGCGGCCAGCGCGACCCCCTGGGCGTGGTTGCCGGCCGAGGCGGCCACCACCGGCGTGCCAGGGGCCAGCCGCGAGATCCGGTTGTAGGCGCCGCGGATCTTGAACGAGCCGGTGCGCTGCCGGTGCTCCGGCTTCAGCAGCAGCGGCCGGCCCGCCAGCGCGCCGAGCGTCTGGGAGCGGTCCACCGGGGTCGGCCGGATGATGCCGGCGAGCCGCTCCCGGGCCGAGCGGATCTCCTCGACGGTGACCAGCCGCCCACCGGCGGGCGGGTGCTCCACTGCACGCGTTGCCATGGCCACCCGACGATACCGCGCCAGGGCGCCCGCCAGCCCGTCAGGTCCGCAGGCCGCCGTGGCCGGCGGGGGCGGGGACGCGCTGGCGGCGCAGCAGGCCGTAGTGGAGGCCGTCGGCGAGAGCCTCCCAGGAGGCGGTGACCACGTCGTCGGAGACGCCGACGGTGGTCCACTCGCCCTCGCCGTCGGCGGAGGTGACCAGCACCCGGGTGACCGCGCGGGTGCCGGCCCGGCCGTCCAGGATGCGCACCTTGTAGTCGACCAGGCGGACCGACGCCAG
>DASYRU010000471.1:0-2166 GCA_036004165.1 Actinomycetota bacterium | reverse complement strand
GATGCCGGCGGCCAGCGAGGCGCGCAGCCCGGTCACCCCGAGCGAGGCCTGCGCGTAGACGAAGCCGCGGCCGGCCTCGGCGATCGCCGCCAGGCGCCGGTCGGTGGAGGTCGGGGCGGCCAGGAACACCGGGGCGATGCGGGCGGCGCCGGCCGCCGCCAGCCACGCCCCCGCCTCCTCCGGCGGCAGGTCGGGCACGACCGCGCCGCAGGCCCCCGCCGCGGCCAGCTCGGCCGCGAACCGCTCCGGGCCGCGGTGGGCGACCAGGTTGTAGTAGACGAGCAGGACCACCGGGGCGTCGACGCCGGCGGCCAGCTCGGCAACCATGCCGAGGACGTCGTCGACGCGGGTGCCGGCGTCGAGGGCGGCAGTCACCGCCCGCTGGATCACCGGCCCGTCGATCAGCGGGTCCGAGTAGGGGGGGCCGACCTCCAGCACGTCGGCGCCGGCGTCGGCCATGGCACGGAAGGCCTCCAGCGACCCGGCGAGGTCCGGGTAGCCGGCGACCCCGTAGGCGACCAGCGCCGCCCTGTCACGCGCCCGCAGCTCCGCCAGCCGCCCCTCCAGCCGCTCCGCCGGCGTCACCCGCGCCCCCGTCTCAGCCATCGCCCCCCTCCGGTCCGGCCGGGGCACCCCCTTGGGGTTCCTTGGACCCCTCCGCGTCCAGCAGGGCGGCGACGGTCTCCACGTCCTTGTCGCCGCGGCCGGACAGGTTGAGGACGACCAGCGAGCCGGGCTCGACCCGGCCGTCGCGGGCCGCCTCGGCCAGCCAGCCGACCGCGTGGGCGGGCTCCAGGGCCGGCAGCAGCCCCTCGGTGCGGGCCAGCAGCCGGAACCCCTCCAGGGCGAGCGCGTCGGAGGCGCGCTCGTAGGTCACCCGGCCGCTGTCCTTCCACAGGGCGTGCTCCGGCCCGACCCCCGGGTAGTCGAGGCCGGCCGAGACCGAGTGGGTGGGCAGGACCTGGCCGTCGTCGTCCTGCAGCAGGTAGGACCGGGCGCCGTGGAGGACGCCCGGCTGGCCGAGGCCGAGCGAGGCGCCGTGCTCGCCCGGCGCGGGACCGCGGCCGCCCGCCTCCACCCCGACCAGCCGGACCGCCTGGTCGTCGACCAGGGCGGCGAACAGCCCGGCGGCGTTGGAGCCGCCGCCGACGCAGGCCACCGCCAGGTCGGGCAGCCGGCCCTCTGCCCGCAGCACCTGGGCGCGCGCCTCCTCCCCGATCACCCGCTGGAACTCCCTGACCAGCAGCGGGAACGGGTGCGGGCCGACCACCGAGCCGATCGCGTAGTGGGTGGTCTCGACCGAGGCGACCCAGTCCCGCAGCGCCTCGTTGATGGCGTCCTTGAGGGTGGCGCCGCCGGTGGCGACCGGCCGCACCTCGGCGCCGAGCAGGCGCATGCGGACCACGTTGAGGTGCTGGCGGCGGGTGTCCTCCTCGCCCATGTAGACGACGCACTCCTGGCCGAGCAGGGCCGCGGCCGTGGCGGTGGCGACGCCGTGCTGGCCGGCGCCGGTCTCGGCGATCACCCGCGGCTTGCCCATCCGGCGGGTCAGCAGGTGCTGGCCGAGGGAGTTGTTGAGCTTGTGGGCCCCGGTGTGCAGCAGGTCCTCGCGCTTCAGCCACACCCGCAGGCCCAGCTCCTCCGACAGCCGCCGGGCCGGGAACAGGGGGGTCGGGCGGCCGGCGTAGTCGCGCCGCAGCGCGTCCAGCTCGGCGTTGAAGGCAGGGTCCTTGACGGCATCCTCGAACGCCTCGGTGAGCTGGTCGAGGGCGGCCATCAGCACCTCGGGAACGAACCGCCCACCCCAGGCGCCGAAATGCCCGAGCGGGTCCGGCCGGTGCGCCACCCCGGCCCCGGCCCCAGGTACGCCGGTCCCGAGAGCCACCGCTCCCCCCGCCTCGGCCACCCGGGCTTCGGGGCCGGGGCCTCCGGCCGACCCCACGGCGGCGCCCTCGGCCGCTCCCGCAGTCCCCACGGCCCGCACCCGGCCGGCCGCCACCGGACCGCCGACCCTGCCGGCTGGACCGTTGTCAGACATCGAGCAGGTTCCCCGACAGGTGGTCCTCGTAGGCCTTGAGGTCGAAGTGGCCGTGGCCGCAGAGGTTGAAGACGATCGTCTCGGAACGACCCTCCTCCTTGCAGCGCAGGGCCTCGTCGATCACGGCG
>DASYRU010000470.1:0-5995 GCA_036004165.1 Actinomycetota bacterium | reverse complement strand
GAGGCGGTGCAGGTGCGCCTGGCCGAGCTCGATCCCCCGCCGCAGCTCGTCCGGGGTCGGGTCGGGCACCAGGTCGCCGACCAGGGCCATGGCGTGCTCGTGGAGGGTGCCGGTCGGCTCGCCGCCGGCGTCGCGCTCGATCCGGCCGCGGGGCGGGTCGGGGGTGGCGGCGGTGATGCCGGCCAGCGCGAGCGCGGCGCTGTTCACCCAGGCGCTGTGCCCGTCGCTGGACTCCAGGTAGACGGGCCGGTCACCGACCACGGCGTCCAGCTCGGCCCGGTGTGGCGCGCCGCCGGGGAAGGCGTCCATCACCCAGCCGCCGCCCAGCACCCACGGCGCCGTCGGGTGGTCGGCGGCGTAGCCGGCGATGGTGGCCCGGTAGGCGGCCGGCTCCAGCTCGTGGAGGGTGCAGTGCAGCAGCTCCAGTCCGCCGGCGGAGGGGTGGACGTGGGCGTCCTGGAAGCCGGGCAGGACCATCCCGCCACGCAGCCGCAGGACCCTGGTCGCCGGGCCGCGGAGGGCCGCCACCTCCGCCTCGGCCCCGACGGCGACGATCCGGCCGGCACGAACCGCCACCGCCTCGGCCCAGCGCCGGCTGGCGTCGGCGGTGTACACCGGCGCCCCCACCACCAGCAGGTCCGCAGCCTCGGTCACCTGCCGACCTCCGCGGGCGCGTCGGCGCCTCGCGGGGGTTCCGTGGGGCGCTGGTGGCGGCGCAGGCGGTCGGCGACCGCGGGCCAGTCGACCATCACCACCAGGACGGTGGCGGCCATCGCCCGGTAGTCCAGCCGCACCGCCAGCCAGATCCCGGCGTGCAGCGCCAGCACCGCGGGGACGAACAGCCACAGGAGTCGCGGCCGCCACAGCACCAGCGGGAAGCCGAGCTCGACCGCCAGGGTGGCGGCCGCCAGCAGCTGCGCCAGGGCGGGCCGGTCGGCGACGAACAGCGCGAACGGGTTGGGGGTGGGCTGCTGGTCGCTGGCGGCGTACAGCACCCAGCGGAGGTTGCCGCCGGCGACCCAGGCGGGTCCGGCGTGCAGCAGCTTGGCGAGCCCGGAGAGGAAGTAGGCACCGGCCACCACCACCATGGCGGTGCGGACCGGCCAGCCGAACGCCGGCCCGGCGCCGGCGGCCCCTGCCGGCCGGCGGCGGGCGTCCAGCGACCAGGCCGCCCCGGCGGGCGCCGGTAGCAGCGGGACCAGACAGAGCAGGAGCAGCACGTCGTTGTGGACGACCTTGCCGAGGCTCGAGGTCATCGCGATCAGCGGCAGGGCGGCCACCCACGCCAGCGGCAGCGTCGCCCGCGTCCACAGCCCGGCGGCGGCGAGCACGGCGCAGGCGACCGCGAGCGCCTGGGCGGCGGCCACGAAGCCGGGCGGGGGCATCGCGTCCAGCGGGCGCAGGAAGGAGACCGGCCGGAACAGCGCCGCCGGCTGGCGTGCCAGCTCCAGGTAGGGGCCGGTGGCGAGCCGGACCGCGAGCACGCCGCACAGCCCGATGCGCACGGCGGCCAGCCGCCGCGGGTCGCCCGGCGCGAACAGCCATGCCTCAAGCCGGCGCACGGACCTCACCGTCCCTGCAGGTGTAACGAAGCGTGCGGGCGGGCGGCGCGCCCCGCTCGCCGACCCGGCGGGACACGTCGGTCTCGGTCCGGTAGATGCGCAGCGCCGCCACCTCACCGCCCTCTGCCCTGACCGCCTCCGTCCAGGCCTGGCAGACCGCAGCCTGCCGCGCCGGCGCCAGCTCGGGGAAGCCCGCCAGCACCTGCACGTTGCCCTGGTAGCCGGCGGGCAGCCGACGGAACGGGATCGGGGTCTCGCGGCCTGCCCGGTCGACGGTCACCGCCTGCCAGCCCGGCTGCACCGCCCGGCGGGCGTCGGCGAACAGCCGCCAGCCGGTCAGCGGCCACGCCTCGAACCCGGCGAGCCCGCAGATCAGGAAGACCGCCAGGTAGGCGGCCACGAAGCGGCGGGCCCACCGGGGCGGTGGGGTTGCCGTGGACGCCTGCTGCTGCATGCAAGCACGCTACCGCGGCGCTCCCCGGGCCGCGAGGCCCCGGGCTACGCCGCGGGGTCGGCCACCGCGGCGGCGAACGCCAGCAGGTCCGCCAGGCCGAAGCCGGAACTCTCCGAGGCTCGTGGCAGGGTCGGCTGCCAGCTGGGGTCGACGGCGCGGAAGGACTCGCGGTCGGCGTCGACGACGCCGACCAGCACCTCGCCGACGATGCGCCCGCCGACCGGGCCGAGCCGCTCGCCGCCGCCGCGGTGCTCCGCCTCCTTGAGCACGTAGAGCCACAGCGGCGTCTCCAGCTCCCAGCCGGCCCGCGCCAGGCCGACCTCGTCGGGGTGGAGCGGCTCGACCCCCAGCCGCCGGGCGACCGCCTCCCCGGACGGCAGCCCGACCCCTTGGCCGCGCTGCAGGTCGCGGACGGCCAGCGAGCCGAATTCGTCGTCGGGCCCGACCCCCGAAAGGGCCTCAGGCAGGCGGATCAGGCTGCCGGCCAAGCGGCCGTCGATCCGTCTGGCCCGCTGCGCGGGCGGCCGCCCAGGCAGGTCGACCAGCCACGACCAGTCGACCGCCAGCGCCGCCGGGACGGGGCGGAAGCCGAGCAGGTCGGGGAAGAGCGGCACCGGCTCGGCGTCGCGGTTGGCCCGGTAGCGCTCGCGGATCTGGCTGTGCCCGTAGCGGTAGGCGGCGTCGGCGAACTCCAGCGGGATCCAGGTCGCCCCCGACGCCGGCCGGTAGTGGCGGCGGTCGCCGGCCAGCAGCTCGGCGGCGAGCCCGGCGCCGACCAGCCGCGGCAGGAAGTCGCGCAGCACGACCCACTGGTAGTGCCAGGTGGCGGCCCTGCGGGCCTCGGCCAACAACTCGGCCTCGGCCACCCCGTCGGCCCGCAGCCGGTCCACCAGCCCGTTGTGCAGGTGCAGCATGGCCACGTGGAGCTGGCTCACGAACAGGTGCACGTCGTTGCGGGGATCGCCGACCAGGGCGACGCCCTGGTGGTTGCGGGGCAGGTCCCGCGGCCGCCCGGCGTCGTCGCGGCCGAGCAGCAGCTTGGCGGGGTCGTGGCGGTCGTACAGGAAGGGGCTGCCGGCCGGACCGTCGCCGTAGACGCATTCCAGGTTGACCCTTGGGCTGCGGGCGTTGCGGATCTCGGCCAGCTCGGCGTGGTGGGTCAGCGGTGAACGGTCGGCGCTGATGTCGTGGGCGACGAACTGTCCCAGGAACGGCCACCCCGCCGCCCCCGCCGCGTCGGGTCCGGCGTCCGCCGCCAGCGCCGTGGTGGCGTCGCAGGCGCCGCCCGCCCGGCCGAGGGCGCGCAGCGCTCGGTCGTCGCAGTCAAGCGGCGCCAGCTCCGGGAACAGTCGCCGGTAGCGCCCGCCGCCGAGCGGCGCGTCGACCGTCCGGGCGGGTGCCAGGCAGTGGTCACGCGCCCTGGTCGCCGTCGGCATCCGATCGCCTCCTTCCGCCTGCCGATTACAACATTACAGGGCCCGCGGCAGGCAGCGCGCCAGGGCGGTCGCGTCCAGGTTGCCGCCGGAGAGGATCACCCCGACGCGGCCGCCCTTGGCGGCGCCCGTCCGCAGGGCGGCGAGCGGCAGAGCGGCGGTCGGCTCGACCAGCTGCTTGGTCCGCGACCAGCAGAGGGCGAGGGCCTCCAGCAGCTCGGCGTCGGTGACGGTGACGATCTCGTCGACCAGCCGCCGCATCACCTCGAAGGGCCGCTCCCCCACCACCTGGCTGCGCACCGCGTCGGCCACGGTGACCGGCACGGCGGGCAGCCGCACCCGACGCCCTGCCGCCAGCGACGCCCTGGCGTCGGCCGCGGTGGCGGGCTCGACGCCGACCACCCTGGTGGCCGGCGAGCGTCCCTTGACCGCGGCCGCCGTGCCCGCCAGCAGCCCACCACCCCCGACCGCCACCAGCACCAGGTCGAGGTCGGGGGCGTCCTGCAGCAGCTCCAGCGCGGCGGTGCCCTGGCCGGCCATCACGTCCGGGTCGTCGAACGGGTGGACCAGGTGCAGCCCGCGATCGGCGGCCAGCTGGCGGACGACGGCCTCGCGGGTCTCGGCCGTGACGCCCTCGGTCACCACCTCGGCGCCGTAGCCGCGGGTGGCGGCCACCTTGCCGGGGTTGGCGTCGGCCGGCATCACCACCACCGCGCGGCTGCCGGTCTCGGCCGCGGCCAGGGCGACCGCCTGGGCGTGGTTGCCGGAGCTGACCGCGACCACCCCGGCGGCCCTGGTGGCCGGGTCGAGGGCGAGCAGGGCGTTGAACGCGCCCCGCGCCTTGAACGCCCCCACCCGCTGCAGGTGCTCGGCCTTCAGCAGCGCGCGACAGCCGAGCTCGCGGTCAAGCAGCCGCGAGCCGATGACCGGGGTGCGGTGCACCCGGCCGGCGATCCGCTGCGCCGCCTGCTCCACCTCGGCCAGCCCGAAGGAGCTCATCCGGCGGCGGCGATCACGGCCTTGGTCGCCCGCTCGGCGTCCTCCGAGGTGACCTCGTAGTGGAAGACCAGCCGGACCTGGTCGGGGCCGGTGGCGGCGGCCAGCACGCCAAGGTCGGCCAGCCGCTCGACCAGGCCGGGGCCGTCGGTGCCGAACGGCGGCGAGGCCAGCAGGACCATGTTGGTCTCGACCGCGGCCGGCTCGACGCTGCCCGGCACCGCCGCCGCCAGCGCCGCGGCCGTGCGGCGGGCGTTGTCGTGGTCGTCGGCCAGCCGCTCGACCATCTGGTCGAGGGCGACCAGGGCGGCGGCGGCGAGCACGCCGGCCTGCCGCATGCCGCCGCCGAGCAGCTTGCGGACCCGGCGGCCGCGCTCGACCAGCTCGCGGTCGCCCACCACCGCCGAGCCGACCGGGGCGGCCAGCCCCTTGGAGAAGCACACCGAGAGGCTGTCGAACAGGCGGCCGTAGCGGTCCAGCGGGACCCCGCTGGCGACCGCGGCGTTCCAGATCCTGGCGCCGTCGCAGTGCAGGTGCAGGCCCGCCTCGTCGGCCAGGGCGCGCAGCTCCTCCAGCACCGCCAGCGGCTGCACGGCACCGCCGGCGCGGTTGTGGGTCTGCTCGACCGCGACCGCGGTGGTCGGCACGCCGTAGGCGGCGGTCCGCACCCGCTGGCGCACCGCCGCCGGGTCGAGCATGCCACGCTCGCCGGCCATCGCGTGCAGCTGGATGCCGCTGAGCAGCGGCGCCGCCCCCGACTCGTACCAGAAGATGTGGTTGTCCTCGTGCGCCAGGCACTCGGTGCCCCCCGGCGCGGCCAGCCGCAGGCAGATCTGGTTGCCCATGGTGCCGGAGGGGACGAACAGGGCGTCCTGGTGCCCGAGGCGCTCGGCCACCGCGGCCTCCAGCCGCCGGACGGTGGGGTCCTCGCGCCAGTCGTCGTCGCCGACCTCCGCCTCGGCCATCGCCCGGCGCATGGCCGGGGTCGGCCGGGTGTGGGTGTCGGAGCGAAGGTCGACCTTGAGCTCCTCCCGCGGTATCCAGCCGTGGGATTCCCGGTTCACGCCGCCTCTCCCTTGCGGGCATCAACGACGCTCTGCGGGCTTTCGGCCGACCGGCTCCGACGGGTCTCCCCGTACCCGACAGGCAGCGCCTGCGGGACTCGCCGGTTGAAAACTGCTCGACGTCGGCCTGCACCGGAGTCCTGGAGCAGGGGCAGTGCCGCTCTGGCTCCGCCCACGTCGAGCAGGTGCGGATGGACCTTCGGGTCCACATGACGGACCAGGAACGCCGAAAACACGTCCCGGTCGGCTTCCACCCCGCAGCCGCAGCGGTGGGCCCGCTGGCTGAGGGGCTTCTTGGCGACCGCCCCGCAGACGCAGCGCTGGGACAGCCGGGTGGTCCAGGTGTCCACCAGCGCCACCGTCCCGCCGGCGCTTGCAGCCTTGCGGGAGAGGGTGGCGATGAACACGCCCGGCGCCCGACGACCAACGCTGCGCCCAAACCGACGCTGCAACGCCCGGTAGGATAGCCGCTCGGTGTGGATGGTC
>DASYRU010000469.1:0-2302 GCA_036004165.1 Actinomycetota bacterium | reverse complement strand
GCCCGACCTGGAGGTGCTCGCCCCGGTCAGGGACTGGGCGATGAGCCGGCCGGAGGCGATCGCCTACGCCGACAAGCACGGCATCGACCTCGGCTGGATCACCGAGGCGAAGCCGTACTCGGTCGACCAGAACCTGTGGGGACGCACGATCGAGGCGGGCGCGCTGGAGGACCCCTGGGCGGCGCCACCCGAGGACGCCTTCGCCTGGACCGTCGCCCCGACGACGGCCAGCGGCGTGCGCCAGGTGACGGTCGGGTTCGAGGCCGGCGTCCCGGTCGCGGTGGATGGAGCCGATGGACCGGGGGGGCAGCAAGCGGCCCCCCGGACCCCCCCTGGCTTGCCTGCGGTCATCGGTGAGCTGAACCGGCTCGGCGGTGAGGCCGGCTTCGGGCGGGTCGACATGATCGAGAACCGCCGTGTCGGCATCAAGAGCCGCGAGGTCTACGAGGTGCCCGGCGCGCTGGCGGTGATCGCCGCCCACCGCGACCTGGAGGACCTCACCCTCGACCGGGACGTGCTGCACGAGAAGGCGCGCCTGGAGATCCGCTACGCCGAGCTGGTCTACGACGGGCTCTGGTTCTCGCCGCTGCGGGCCGCCCTCGACGCCTTCGTGGCCGCCACCCAGCACGCCGTCACCGGCGAGGTCCGCCTGGAGCTGTCGCCGGGACGCTGCCAGGCCACCGGGCGGCGCGCCGAGCGGGCCCTGTACCGGCCGGACCTGGCCACCTACGAGGCCGGCGACGCCTTCGACCACGAGGCCGGCCGTGGCTTCGTGGCCCTCTGGGGCCTGCCGGCGCGGACCTGGGCCACGGTCCATGGGGATGGCTGAGGGGGGCGGCGGGCCGCTGTGGGCCGGCGGGTTCGCCGGTCCGCCCGACCCGGGCATGTGGGCCTTCACCGCCTCGCTGGCCACCGACCGGCGCCTGTGGCCCCAGGACGTGGCCGGCAGCCGCGCCCACGCGCGCGCGCTGGTGGCCGCCGGGGTGCTCGACGAGGGGGAGGGCAAGCTGCTGCTCGACGGGCTCGCCCAGGTCGCCGCGGAGCTGGCCGCCGGGTCGTTCGCCTGGCGGGAGTCCGACGAGGACGTCCACACCGCGGTCGAGCGCCGCCTCACCGAGCTGGTCGGTCCGGCCGGCGGCAAGCTCCACACCGGCCGCAGCCGCAATGACCAGGTCGCCACCGACCTGCACCTGTGGCTGAAGCAGGCACACGCCGACGCCGCCGTCGCCTGCGCCGGGCTGATCGACGCGCTGGTCGGGGCGGCAAGGGCCCACCCTGACGCGGTGCTGCCAGGGCTCACCCACCTGCAGCCGGCCCAGCCGGTGCTGTGGGGCTTCCAGCTCGCCGCCCACGGGTTCGCGCTGGCCCGCGACGTCGGCCGCCTGCAGGACGCCGGCCGCCGCGCCGACGTCTGCCCGCTCGGCGCCGGCGCCGTCGCCGGCTCGTCGTTCCCGCTGGACCCGGCCGCCACCGCCGAGGACCTCGGCTTCGCGGCCGCGTTCGACAACGCCATGGACGCCACCGCCGACCGGGACGCGGTCGCCGAGCTGCTGGCGGCCGCCGCGATCGCCATGGTCCACGCCTCCCGGCTGGCCGAGGACGTGGCCCTGTGGGCCGGCCGCGGCTGGGTGCGGCTGCCCGACGCCTGGGCGACCGGGTCGAGCATGCTGCCGCAGAAGCGCAACCCCGACGTGGCCGAGCTGGCTAGGGGCCGGGCCGGCACCGTGCTCGGCCGGCTCGCCGGCCTGCTCGCCACCCTCAAGGGCCTGCCGCTGGCCTACGCCCGCGACCTGCAGGAGGACAAGGCGGCCGCGTTCGAGACCGCCGACACCCTGGTCGCCTCCCTGGAGGCGCTCGCCGGGCTGGTCGCCGGGCTGGAGCCGGACCTGCCGCGGATGCGGGCGGCCGCGGAGGCGGGGGAGACCACCGCCGTGGACCTGGCGGAGGCGCTGGTGCGGAGCGGCGTGCCGTTCCGCGAGGCGCACGCCGCGGTGGCCGCCGCCGTCCGCCTGGCCGCCGGCCGCGGCGCCCGCCTCGCCGACCTCGGCGAGCAGGAGTTGGCGGCCGTCCACCCGGCGCTTCCTGCCGTCGACCGCGGCGTCCTGGAGGTCGAGGGCAGCCTGGCCGCCAAGGCCACCCCCGGCTCCACCAACCCTTCCAGGGTTGCCGACCAGCTCACCGTCCTGTCGGTGGCCGCCGCCAACGCGCGCGCCTGGGCCGCCGCCTTCCGCCCCACCCTGGACCTCGGCACGGGCTGAGCCCCGAGACGTCAGCGCATCGACGCGGCGATCCGCAGCGCCTC
>DASYRU010000468.1:0-5106 GCA_036004165.1 Actinomycetota bacterium | reverse complement strand
TGCCCTGCGCCGCCGACGGGGGCGGCGAACTGCGGGGTGAAGTCGACGGTGGCGACCCCGTCGGCGTAGCTGAAGCCTCGCAGCCTGGTCTGGCGCGGGATCGCGGTGCTCAGGTTGTCGTAGCGGCCCCGCGGCCCCGCCAGCAGGCATTCGAGGGTGGACCTGGCCCGCTGCTCCAGCGCCTTCATCGGCGGGGTGCCGTCGGCGGCGCGGCGGACGAACACCGGCACCGGCGTCAGCTTCGGCGTGGCGGCCAGCAGGCTGGGGACCATGAACATCTCGACCGGCGCGTACAGCCGCTTGAAGCTGGCGTCCTGCATCCACAGGACCTGGCCGGGGTTGGCCACCCGCCATTCCGCGTCGACCTTGCGCAGCTCCAGCTCGACGGTTTCCTCGCCGGTGGCGGGCACCCACTCCCGGCCGGCCACCAGCCGCCCGGCCAGCTCGACGGTGACCGGGACGACCGAGCGGCCGTCGTCGACGACGGGCACCTCCGGCTGGAAGGAGGTGTAGACGCGCACGGTGGTCCGCGCCGACCAGCGCCGCACCTGCGCGACCGCCCGCGGGACCACCCAGCGGCCGACCGTCTCCGGCCGCCCGGTGTTCATGGCCGCGATGAAGCCCCTGGCCACGTCGGACTCCGTGAGCCCAGGAACCGGGCCGCTGTCGAGGTTGAACCCCTGGGGGGTCTGGGGACCGGCGGGGACGGGGCTGACGGTGACCACCTTGCCGTTCGGCGGCACGCCGGTCGAGCAGGCCGCCAGCGCGACGACCAGCGCGGCGGCGGCCAGCCGGGCAAGGCGCCTGCCTCCACGGTCAGCCACCGACCGGGACCTCCGGTGGCGCGTGCTCGGGCTCCGGCTCGGCCGCGGCGGCCTGGCCGTCGCTGGGCTCGGCCTTCGGCTCGATCGCCGGCAGGGTGACGGTGAAGGTGGAACCCTCACCGACCTCGCTCTGCACCTCGATCGAGCCGCGGTGCAGGTTGACGTTCTCCAGCGCGATCGCCAGGCCGAGCCCGGTGCCGCCGATGGCGCGGGCGCGGTGGACGTCGGCCCGGTAGAAGCGCTCGAAGATGTGCGGCAGGTCCTCGGCCGGGATGCCCTCGCCGTCGTCGCCGACGGTGACCACCACGTTGGCGCCGCGCCTGCCCACCCAGATCCCGACGCTGCCTTCGGTGGTGTGCTCGACGGCGTTCTTGACCAGGTTGGAGAAGACCCTGTCCAGCCGGCGCGGGTCCGCGGCGACCAGCGGCTCGCCCTGGCCGCGGTCGACCTCCAGGCCGACGTTGACCTTGCGGCCGTGGGCGATCGGGTCCAGCGCGTCGACCACCTCGTCGAGCAGGCCGGCAAGGTCGACCTCGACCGGTTCCAGGTTGATCACGCCGGCGTCGAAGCGGCTGATCTCCAGCAGGTCCTCGAGCAGGTTCTCGAAGCGTTCCAGCTCGCGTTCCAACAGGACGGCGGCGCGCTGGGCGTCCGGCGGCAGGCCGGTGCGGGCCGCGTGGATGTAGTCGGCGGCCATCCGCACGGTGGCGAGCGGGGTGCGCAGCTCGTGGCTGACGTCGGAGACGAACCGGGCCTGCAGGCTGCCGACGTGCTCCAGCTCGCCGATCTTCTGCGCCAGGTTGTCGGTCATGCGGTTGAACGACTCGGCCAGGCGGCCGAAGTCGTCGTGGCTGGTCGCCTGCGGGATGCGGGCGGCCAGGTTGCCCGCGGCGATCTCCTCGGCCACGTCGCGGGCGCGCTGGATCGGCTTGAGGACCCGCCCGATCGAGATGGCGGCCATGATGACCACCGCCGCCAGCAGCCCGGCGCCGACGATCAGCATGAAGTTGCGCAGCCGGGCGAGGGTCTCCTCCTGGAACTTCAGCGGGTAGAAGAAGTAGGCCTCCTGGCCGCCCTGCGCGGTCCGGATGGGGGCGCCGACCACCAGCATGCGGCCGGGCGGGACGGGCGAGTCGATGTAGACGAAGGCGAGCTCGGAGCGGGCCAGCACCCGATCGACCAGCGCCCGCGGGACCTGCTCGACGCGGAAGTTCTGGTTGGAGGGGATGGAGCCGCCGTCGGAGTCCCGCAGGACCACCGCCTCGAAGCTGGGCTGGCCGCCGCTCGCCCCGCTGGTGAGCTCCCTGATGAGCTCCTGCTGGGCCTCGGCGCCGCCGGGGCGGGAGCTGCTGGTCGCGGCGTCGGAGGCCCGGCGGGTCAGCACCTGCACCTCCTGGATGGCCTCGTTGCTCTGCTGGCTGTAGAGCGACTTGGCCAGCAGCGCGTGCAGGGCGGCGCCGAGCAGCAGCAGCGCCCCCACCACGATCGCCGAGGTGAACAGCACCACCCTGGCGCGCAGGTCGAGACGGGCGAGGCTGAAGCTGCGTCCGGCTATCCCTGATCACCCGCCTGCGTCGAGCTCTCGACCGGCCCCCCCTCCGGCCCGGACCCCTCCGGACCGATCCGGTAGCCGACGCCCCTGACCGTCTGGACGACCCTCGGGTTCTCGGGGTCGTCCTCGATCTTGGCGCGGAGGCGCTGGACGTGCACGTTGACCAGCCGGGTGTCGCCGGCGTACCGGTAGCCCCAGACCTGCTCGAGCAGGACCTCGCGGGTGAACACCTGGCGGGGCCGCCTGGCCAGGGTGGCGAGCAGCTCGAACTCCAGCGGGGTCAGGTTCACCGGCTTGGCGGCCTTGCTGACCTGGTGGGCCATGACGTCCATCTCGATGTCGTGGAAGCGCAGCGTCTCGGCGCCCTCGGTGTCGCGCCGGCGCAGCCGGGCGCGGATGCGGGCCACCAGCTCCTTGGCCGAGAACGGCTTGGTGATGTAGTCGTCGGCCCCCGACTCCAGCCCGAGCACCACGTCGACGGTGTCGGTCTTGGCGGTCAGCATCACGATCGGCACGCCCGACTCCAGCCGCAGCTCGCGGCAGATCTCCAGGCCGTCCTTGCCGGGCAGCATCAGGTCGAGCAGGACCAGGTCGGGCTTGGCCTGGTGGAAGGCGGCGATCGCCTGGTCGCCGGAGCGCACGAAGACGGGCTCGAACCCCTCCTGACGGAGGACGATCCCGAGCATCTCTCCCAGCGACGGGTCGTCGTCGACGACGAGCACCCTCCCCTTCACGTCGACCGCCTCCTTCCGGTTCCCACCTGGCAACGGCCAAGGATGTCACGTCGGCGCCGATCAGGGGAGTACCTGGGCATTCCACAGCCGGCGGCCACGGCGTTGACCGGTCAGGGTGGCCTCGTGACAATGCGCGCGAGCGCCGACGAAAGGAAGACCGTGAGCAGCACGCCGCCACCGTGGGGTCCGGCCGGTCAGCCAGGCTGGGGACCGCCGCCCGCCTACCCGCCGCTGCCGAAGGCCGGCTCGGCCCGCACCGGTCCGCTGCCGCTGCACCCGATGACCTTCAGCGACATCCTCGACGGCTCCTTCAAGCTGCTCAAGGCCAACCTCCGCACGATCGTGCTGGTTTCGGCCCTGTTCCTGATCCCGGTCAACCTGGTGGCCGCCTTCTTCCAGCGCGACCTCCTGGGCGGCTACGGCCTGTTCCAGCTGGCCAACGACCCCTCCCTGCTCGACCAGGCGGCCGAAACGGGGATGTCCAACGCCGCCCTGGTCGGCACCCTGCTGGCGGTGGCGGCCAGCATCCTGGTCACCCCGTTCGTCGGCGGCGCGGTCTCGCGCATCGTCGCCGCCAGCTACCTGGGCGAGGAGCTGGAGCCTGGCGAGGCCATCAGGGTCACCGGCAGGCGCTTCCTGGCGCTGCTCGGCGCCTTCTTCTTCACCTTCCTGGTCAAGGCCGTCGGCCTGCTGTTCTGCCTGGTCGGCGTGCTGGTGCCGATGACCTTCTTCCTGGTGACGACCCCGGCGGTGATGGTCGAGGAGCTCGGCCCGATCCAGGCCATGGCCCGCTCGGTGGCGCTGGTGCGGCCACGCTTCTGGCAGGTGATGGGCATCGGGATCGTCAGCGGCCTGCTGGCGTCGTTCCTCGGCAACATCCTGGCGACCCCGTTCGCGTTCGGGGCGCTGGCGATCGGCTACCGCTGGGGCTGGATCCTGGTGGCCATCGGCGGGATCCTGCCGGCGCTGGTGACCACCCCGTTCGTGGCGATCGTGGCCACCCTGGTCTACTTCGACGGGCGCATCCGCAACGAAGGCTTCGACCTGCAGGTGATCGCCGCCGAGCTGGCCCGCGGTGCGCCGGCTCGCTGAGCGCGGGGCGGCGCTGCTGGCCGCCGCGCTGCTCGCGCCGGTGAAGGCGGGCGAGCTGCGGGTGCCCACCGGCGACCCCGAGCGGGTGCGGGAGGCGGTGCGTGAGGTGCTGGCCCGGCCCGAGTTCCGCCCGCCCGACCGTCCCCTGCTGGTCCGGCTGGTCGACTGGCTGCTGGAGGGCATCGGCCGGCTGCTGGCGGTGCTGGGCGGCAGCGGCGCCGGCGGGCTCATCGGTCTTGCGCTGCTGGCGCTCATCCTGGTCGGCGTGGGCCTGCTGGCGGCTCGCTTCTCGCGGGGGCTGACGCCCAGCCCGGAGGTGGCCGCGGCCGTGCGCGGCCTGCCGCGCCGCTCGGCCGCCGAGTGGCGGGCGGAGGCGGAGGCGCACGAGCGGGAGGGCGCCTGGCGGCAGGCCGTCCGCTGCCGCTACCGCGCGCTGGTGGCCGAGCTGGCCGCCCGCGGCCTGCTCGACGAGGTGCCGGGGCGCACGGCCGGCGAGTACCGGGGCGAGGTCGGGCGCAGCCTGCCGGACGCGGCGGTCGACTTCGCCGGCGCCACCGAGCTGTTCGAGCTGGCCTGGTACGGCCGCAGGGCGACCGGCTCGCAGGAGGCCGCCCGGCTCCGCGACCTGTCGGGCCGGGTCCTGCGGCGGGCCCCGGCATGAGCGCGCGGAGCCTCCGGGGGGTGCTGCCGTGGGTGGCGGTGGCGCTCGGGGTGCTGCTGGTCGCGCTGGTGGGTGGGAGGCGGGCCGACCAGGGCAACCCGCTGGACCCGGCGTCGCCGGCGCCGCTCGGCACCAAGGGGCTGGTGGAGGTGCTGCGTGAGCTGGGCGCCCGGGTCGCCGTCTCCAGCGACCTGCCCGACCAGGCCACCGCGACCGCCCTGCTGCTCAGCGACGACCTCACCC
>DASYRU010000467.1:0-2328 GCA_036004165.1 Actinomycetota bacterium | reverse complement strand
TCTTCGCCGTGCCCGCCACGGTCACCCACGCGCTGCTCGGCGACGTCGACTGGCGTCTGGCCGCCCTGCTCACCGTCGGCGTGATCCCGGGGGCCCGCCTCGGCGCC
The DNA here is from genome assembly GCA_036004165.1 of Actinomycetota bacterium. Classification (GTDB taxonomy): domain Bacteria; phylum Actinomycetota; class CALGFH01; order CALGFH01; family CALGFH01; genus CALGFH01. Next base: position 2,221 of record DASYRU010000467.1, on the reverse strand, counting down.
GGCCTCACCGTCCGCATCGCCGAGCGCCGCCTGCGCCTGGCGGTCGGCGCCTTCCTGGCGGTCGTCGCCGTCGTCTACGCCGTCACCGAGACCCTCGCCCTGCTCGGCTGATCGCCCTGCACGACCGGCAGGGGATGCGCACGGCCTGCACCGTCAGCTGGCCGGACCCGCCGCCACGAAGGTGGTGAAGTTGAACTTGAGGTCCTGGAGGCGGCGCTCCAGCACGCGCAGGCCGAACAGCTCGGCGCAGCGCTCGGCCGCGATCACCGCCGTGGTCGGCGGCAGCTCCCCGATGGCCAGCATCCGCGCCGCCTCCGCGGTGTCCGGCTCCTCGGTGACCAGGGTGGTGGGGAAGTGGTGGCGCAGCCACATGCGGCACTGGCGGATGGCCTGCTGGTGGGAGGCGATCCGCTCGATGCCTTCACGGCCCGGCAGGCTCGGGTGCACCAGCAGGGTGTGGTTGACGTCGATCTCGAACAGGTCGACCACCCGGAACCGGTGGGCCGCCATCGCGTACACGCTCTCGTAGACCACCCCGCCGTTGGAGTTCTCCAGGGCGAAGATGCCGAGGTCGACCTCGCCGGCCTCCACCGCCCGCAGCACCCGGTCGCTGGTGAGCAGCTCGACGATCTCGACCTCGCCGAGGTTGTTGTCGCGGGCGTACTCGAGCGCGGCCTCCTCGGAAAACGAGCCGCGGATGCCCATCACCCCGAGACGGGCCAGGTCACCCATGGGCGACCTCCGAGGCGAAGCGGGCAAGCTCGGCGGCCAGCTCCGCGGGCCGCTGCAAGGGGATGTCGTGCATGGTGTCCTCGAACCATCTCACGCGGGCGTCTGGCAGCAGCTCCAGGGCGCGCCGCAGCGCGTCCCGCTTGGCCGCGGCCGGCTCCTCACCGGCCGGGCAGAGCAGCACCGGGCAGCGTACCAGCGGGTACAGCTCGGCCGGCCGCTGGTCGTAGAGCGCGTCGACCACCTGCATGTGGTTGTCGAAGCGGAAGCGTGCCCGCGCCAGGCCGCGGTCGTCGACCTCGACCCCGGCACGCAGGAAGTCGCGGACCCAGCCGTCCCCGCCGGCCCCGGCAGGGACGAAGCGCCCGGCCCTTGCCAGCCAGTCCTCCAGCGGCACCGCGAACCGCGGCGGGGCCAGCCGCTCGCGCGCCAGCTCCCTGGTCATGCCCGGCCGGTCCGCCACCCCGAGCAGGCCGCCGTCCACCAGCACCAGCCCGGCGACGGCGTCGCGCTCGGCGGCGTAGTGGAGGGCGACGGAGGCGCCCCAGGAGTGGCCGACCAGGACGGGCCGTTCGGCCCCGAGGGCGGCCAGCGCCGCCTCCAGGTCGCGGCAGACGGTGGCGAAGTCGTAGCCGGCGTCGGGCTGCTCGGAGTCACCATGGCCCCGCTGGTCGAGCGCGGCCACCCGGAAGCCGGCGCCGGCCAGGCGGGAGGCGACCCCGTCCCAGATGCGGGCGTTGGAGGCGAGCCCGTGCAGCAGCACCACCGGCGGGCCGTGGCCGTCCCAGTCGCGGACGTGGAGGACCACCCCGTCGCCGGGCACGGCACGGTCGCTGGGCACGCTGGCGCTGGTCCGCATGAGCCGCCAATCCTACGGGACCGCTGCCGGCGGCCGCCTCAGCATTCCTCAGCAGCCCTCCTCCGCCTGCCGCTTCAGCTCCCTGCGGTCCACCAGGGCGGCGTGCGAGACCCGGCCTTGCCCGACCTCCAGCCGGAACAGCGAGCCGGTCCGGAAGTCGGGGACCCCGCTGACCAGGCGTGCGCGGAGCAGGTAGAGGGGGATGAGGTCGCCGTGGCTGACCCCGACGACCGCCTGGCCCGGGTGCTCCTCGGCCGCCGCCCGCACCCAGCCGTCCAGGTCCGGGGCGTCGTAGCCGAGGCGGTCGTCCAGCTCCACCTGGACACCGAGGGCGGTGGCCAACGGCGAGGCGGTCTGCCGGCAGCGGAGCCAGGGGCTGGCCGCGACCAGCGCCGGCTGTTCCCGGCGCAGGGCGAGGGCGAGGCGGTCGGCCTGGGCGCGGCCCCGTTCGACCAGGGGCCGGTCGCGGTCGCCGCCGGCCCACTCGGTCCGGCTGGCCGCCTTTGCGTGCCGGACCAGGAACACGATCGTCGTGGCCATGCCAAGAGTGTGGCGATCGGCGGCCTGCCGCGGCAACCCGCGCGGATTTCCTGCACTGCGCGCTCGTGCCCGTTCCGCCCGAGCCGGCCCACC
>DASYRU010000466.1:0-8029 GCA_036004165.1 Actinomycetota bacterium | reverse complement strand
ACGATCGCCAGCGGCGACCCTTCCGCCTGCGCCCCGGTGGAGTCTTTGCGCTCGCCGCCGCCGCCCCGGGTCAGCAGCCAGTCGCCGATGGTGAAGACCGCCGCGCCGACCAGCACCAGCAGGGCGACCCAGGCGACCGTTTGGGTCTTGAGGGCCTCGTCGATGAGCTCGAAGGAGACCGAGCCGATCAGCAGCCCGGTGCCGAGCGCCATCACCACCGCGATCACCCGGCGGCTCGGCGCCAGCTGGTAGGCGATCAGCGCGCCGATCAGCAGCGCCGAGGCGCCCAGCGCGCCCCAACCGAAGGCCGCCGCCATCTCACCGCCTCACCCGTCGTTTCCGAGGATCCTACCTACTGGCGGGTGATGGCGAAGTGCAGCAGGCGCTGCTTCGACCCGATCCCGGCCGATCGCCTCGAGGACTGCCTGCGGGAGAACCAGGGTAGGACCGGGGTGCAGAGATGTGGTGCGTCAAGCGGGAGGAGCCGTGACCGGCTCGGGGCCTGACTGGGGGGCGCTGCAGGGCGCGATCGCGGGTGAGGTCGTGCTGCCAGGATCGCCTGCCTACGAGGTGGCGCGCAAGCCGGCGATCGCCCGGTTCCACCAGGTGCGGCCGCAGGCGGTGGTGCGGTGCGCGACCCCTGCCGACGTCGCCGAGACCGTCTCGCTGGCGGGCCGTGCCGGCCTGCGGGTGGCGGCCCGCAGCGGAGGGCACTGTTTCGCCGGCCATTCCTCCACCGGCGGGGTCGTCATCGACGTCACCCCGATGCGGTCGGTCTCGGTCTCGGATGGGGTGACGACGGTGGGTGCCGGCGCGAGGCTGGGCGAGCTGTACGACGCGCTGGCCGTGGAGGGCCGGACCGTTGCCGCCGGCTGCGGACCCGCGGTCGGGATCGCCGGCCTCACCCTCGGCGGCGGGCTGGGGATCCTGGGACGCACCCACGGGTTGACCTGCGACCAGCTGCAGGCCGCGCAGGTGGTGCTGGCCGACGGCCGCGTCGTCGACTGCGACGACCACCACGACCAGGAGCTGTTGTGGGCGTTGCGCGGGGCCGGTGGTGGCAACTTCGGCGTGGTCACCCGGCTGCTGCTGGCCACGGTGCCGGCTCCGGCGGCCACCAGCTTCCACCTGGTCTGGCCGTATGCCAGCGCGGCCGCGGTGATCGGGGTCTGGCAGGCGTGGGCGCCCGATGGGCCCGACGCGCTGGCGGCCAGCCTGCTGCTGACCGCGACCGGCGACCCCGACCGGCCGCCGTTGGTCAACCTGTTCGGCGCCATGCTCGGCACCGAGTCCGACACCGCCGGGCTGCTGGAGGAGCTGGTCGCAAGGGTGGGCGCCGACCCGGCATCGGCGACTCGCCGGCACGCGTCCTGGCGGGAGACCAAACGCCATCTGGCCGAGCACGGCCCAGGGGAGGACCGGCCGGACGGCCACATGTTCAGCAAGTCGGAGTTCTTCGCGCGGCCGCTGCCCGCCGACGCCGTCGCCGGGCTGGTGGCGCACCTGCAGCAGGGACGGCGACCCGGCCAGTCGCGCGAGTTGGACTTCACGCCCTGGGGCGGCGCCTACGACCGCGTACGGGGGGACGCCACCGCCTTCGTCCACCGCGACGCGCGGTTCCTGCTCAAGCACGCGGTCGTCATCGACCCCGACACGGCGGACACCGAGCGGGAGCCCGCGCGGGCCTGGCTGTCCCGCTCCTGGGCGTTGCTGCGCCGGTGGGGGTCGGCGGGCGCCTACCAGAACTTCCCCGACCCGGACCTGCAGGACTGGGCGCGCGCCTACTACGGGACCAACCTGCAGCGCCTGCTGCGCGTCAAGGCCCGCTACGACCCCGGCAACTTCTTCCGCTTCCCGCAGTCGCTCCCCGGCCACGTCCCGGGCGGTGGGGCACGGACCTGAAGGCCCGGCAGAGCCGTCGGCGGTAGCCAGCTATGCCCCGGTTTCAGGTGCTGCGATGGATTGCGTACCGAACGTCGGGTGATGGTAGACTGCGGGCCCCCAAGGCAGAGTGCGGCACGAGATCCCCCCAACCTGCTCGACCGCACGCGATGTCCTAACTTCACACAGCCGCCCAGCAGCGGCCGTCCTTCGTCACCTCCCGGCGAGCCGGTGCTGCTCTGGGTAGGCCGGATCTTGCTGATGCCCGATCACCGGTCGGCGCGGCGGAAGGAAGGTCCTCATGCAGCTATCCGGTCAGCATGCCGCCAGGGCATCGCGGAAGAAGATGCTGGCGGTGGTCGCGGTCGTCCTTGGCCTCGCGATCACCACCGGAGGGCTGATCCTGGTGATGCCGTCCACCAGGGCGGCGACGCCGGTCAGCAGCGTGAGGTCCGGGAACTGGTCGGACCCCTCCACCTGGAGCGGCGGCCACGTTCCCCAGGCCGTCGATCCGGCGACGATCGCGAACGGCACCACGGTGACGGTCGCCGGCACCGCCGACGCCGCCGGGGTGACCGTCGCCGCCGGGGGACGGCTGGCCTTCGACTCGGACAGCTCCGCCACCCTCACGTCCACCAAGAACATCGTCGTCAACGGAACCCTCAGCATGCGCCCGGCGTCGTCGTCGGTCGTCCAGACCATCCGCTTCGCCGGCGTGGACGCCGCCAGGTTCGTCGGCGGCGGGATGGACCCGGTCGACAGCGACGTGGGGCTGTGGGTGATGGGCGCCGGCCAGCTCGACCTCGCCGGCAGCCCGAAGGCGGCGTGGACGCGGGTGGTCGGATCGGTCAGCGCCGGCGCCACCGAGATCCGGCTGCAGACCCCGCCCACCGGCTGGCGGGCCGGCGACGACGTCAGCATCGCCCCGACCGCCAGGCCGGACGGCGGCTCGGACTTCTACAAGGGCTTCGACGAGAGCACGGTCGCCGGCACCTCGAGCGGCTCGGTCCTGCTGACCACGCCGGCCAGGCGGGCCCACCCCCAGGTCGACGGCCAGTGGACCGCCGAGCTCATGAACCTCACCCGCAACGTCCGTATCGAGGGGACGGCCAGCGGGCCCGCGCACGTCTTCATCCGGTCGACCAGGCCGCAGTCGATCAGGTACGCCCAGATCCGCCATGTCGCGGTGCTCAAGGGGACCGGCACCCAGGCCGGGCTGTCGGGCCGCTACGGCCTGCACTTCCACATGATGGGCGACGGCAGCCGCGGGAGCATCGTCGAAGGGGTGGTGATCCGCGACTCGGGCAGCCACACCTTCGTGGCGCACAACAGCCACGGCATCACCTTCGAGAGCGACGTCTCCTACAACAGCGTGCAAGACGCGTTCTGGTGGGACGGGGGCCCGAGCACCCGCGAGGCCGGCCTCCCGACCGATGACACCCTGATCAATGCCTCGATCGTGGCGAAGGCGCTGGGCGTCCCCGACGACAACCGGGACTACCGCATCAGCGGCTTCAATCTCGGAATGGGCCACCGCAACACGATCCGCAACTCGACCGCCGTCGGCACCGGCGGCACCGCCGGCTCCGCGGGGTTCGGATGGCCGGAGGACGCCGGCCAGAACATCGTCGGCAACGGTGTGTGGACCTTCAACCAGGGCAACGTCTCCCACAACAACCACGACGACGGGCTGTTCGTGTGGCAGAACACCGGCACGCTGCACGACGTGAGCAACTTCGTCACCTACCACAACGGCAGCTATGGCATCGAGCACGGGGCCTACGTCAACTCCTACCGGTACGCCAACGCGGCCATCTACGCCAACGGCAAGGCCGGCATCAACACCAAGGCCAAGCCACAGTCGAGCCGGCCGCTCTCCTTCGAGAACCTGGTCGTGGACGGCGGCGGGATCTCGCCGAGCGGCCTGGTGAGCAACGACCACATCGCCGACGACGTCAAGCTCCCGCTGCTGTTCCTGAACGACGTGTTCAAGGGCCAGACCGGCGCCGCCGTCGCCCTCTCCACCGGTAGCGAGCACCAGGCGCCGGAGATCATCGACTTCGTCGACTCGCAGTTCTCTGGGACGCCTTTCTCGATGCGGAACCTGCTGGCCGGCACGAGGATCCGGGTGCAGAACGGCGGCGCAGCCTTCCAGCTCGACGCCGCCGGCAACCAGACCGGCATCAGCCCCTTCTCGACGCTGGCGGCCCGCGGCCAGCCAGGGCCCACCTCGCCGCCTGGGCTGCCGGGCGCGCCGTCGCCGGCGCCGGCACCACTGCCGTCGCCACCGACCACCCAGCCGCCGGCGTCCACCACGACCACCACCAGGCCTCCGTCGCCGCCGTCCTCGGCGACCACCACCACGCGGCCGCCGACCAGCGCCACCACCACGACGACCACCACGCCGCCTGCACCGCCCGCCAGCAGCCAGCTGCGGATCACCGCACCTGCCGACGGCAGCACGGTCACCGGCGTGGCGCTGGTGTCGGTGGCAACGGGCGGTCTCACCGGCATCCGCCGCATCGACCTGTACGTCGACGGGGTGCGTGAGCAGGCGGACTACCGGCCGCCGTTCCTCTACGCCTGGGCGGCGTCCGCGGTGCCCGCCGGGTCCCACACCCTGTCGGCGACGCTGGTTCGCACCGACGGCACCACGCTGCGCTCGCCGAGATGCACCGTGAGGACCACCGGCCAGTGAGCGGCACAGGTTTGCGGTAACGGCGGCCCTTCAGGGGGTAACCAGGGCGAGCACGACCCTGTAGGCGACCGCTTCGCGAAAGGTGACCAGCATGCCCGAGGGCGAACCTTGTCCATATTGCGCGTATCTGGCCCCCAATCCCGAGGAGCTCCGAGCGCACCTGCTGCACCTGCATCCGGAGGCTGAGCCGGAGCCTGACTGGTGGGATCCCGACGCCGTGCAGCGGCCGCTGCTCGGGTGAGCGGGGCGACCGCGCCCGCCGTCGCCGCGAGCTGACCAGGCACGCACCCAGAGGTTAGAAGGGGGCGGCGCCGCGCCCGAAGACCCACCCGCGCAGCAGCAGGAAGCGCAGCAGCGTCGCGGCGAGGTTCGCGGCGACCAGCACGGCGAGCTCGAGCGGCCGGCCGGGCGAGCCGACGGTGGCGTGCAGCAGGGCGAGGGAGCCGCCGGTCAGGGCCAGCCCAAGGCCGAAGACGGCCAGACCGCGGAGCTGCTGGCTGGCGGCGCCTCCTCGGCCGCGCAGGCCGAAGGTGAACTGCCGGTTGGCGGCGGTGTTGCCGACCGCGGTGAGCAGCAGGGCCAGCAGGTTGGCGGCCTGCGCGCCGGCGGCGTCGCGCAGCAGGACGAACAGCAGCAGGTAGGCCAGGGTGCTGGCCACGCCGACGCCGGCGAAGCGGACCAGCTGGCGGGCAAGCCCGGCCGGCACCCCAGGCGCTGCCGGCTCCAGCGGCCGGCGGCCGAACCGGCTGCGCAGCCGGCCGATGGGCAGCGCGCCGGTCGCCAGCGCCCGAGCCAGCCGTGCCACGCCCTTGAGGTCGGCCACGGCGGTGGCCAGCAGGTCGACGCTGCTGTCGGGGTCGTCGACCCAGTCCACCGGCACCTCGTGGATGCGCAGCCCGGCCCGCTCGGCGAGCACCAGCAGCTCGGTGTCGAAGAACCAGCCGGTGTCCTCCACCAGCGGCAGCAGGCCCTCGGCGACCTCCCTGCGGATCGCCTTGAAGCCGCACTGGGCGTCCGAGAAGCGGGCCGCCAGCGTGCCGCGCAGCAGCAGGTTGTAGCAGCGGGAGATCAGCTCACGCTTGGCGCCGCGGACCACCCGCGAGCCGCGGGACAGCCTGGTGCCGATCGCCAGGTCGGAGTGCCCGGAGACCAGCGGCGCCACCAGCGGCAGCAGCGCGGCCAGGTCGGTGGACAGGTCGACGTCCATGTAGGCGAGCACCGGAGCGCTCGAGGCCGACCACACCGCCCGCAGCGCCCTGCCGCGGCCCTTCCGGTCCAGGTGGACGACGGTGACCTCTGGCAGCTCCCGCTCGAGGCCCCTGGCGAGGTCGAGCGTGGCGTCGCCGCTGGCGTTGTCGGCGATGGTGATGCGGAACGGGTAGGGGAAGGCGGCGGTCAGGTGGGCGTGCAGGCGGCGCACGCACCGCTCGAGGTCGGCCTCCTCGTCGTGGACGGGGAGCGCCAGGTCGAGGACGGGCGGGCCGCCGGGTCGCGCCGCACCGGCGGCGGGCAGCCCGCGCGGAAGCGTCGTGGCGGTCATGCCGTCGCCGTGGACGCGGTCAGGTCGTAGACGGTGACGCCGCCGACGGTGGTGGCGTCGAAGTTCTGCTCCACCCACGCCGCGATCTGCTGGGACTGGTTGCTGCCGCCGTCGCTGCGGAAGCCGCCGCCGGCGATGAACCAGTGGATCCTGCCTTCGCGTACGTACTGCTGGAACTGGGCCAGCGTCGGTGAAGGGTCGCTGCCGTTGAAGCCGCCGATCGCCATCACCGGGTCGCCGGTGGCGAGCTGGTAGCCGGCCGCGTTGTTGGCGCCGACCGCCGCCGCCACCCAGGTGGAGGCGCCGCCGTCCCGCTCGAGCAACGCCACCAGCTCGGCGTTCGGGGAGCTGCCCTGCAGCAGCCCGCCCATGCCGCCGCCTTGGCCTCCCTGGCCGGGTCCCGCCCCGCCGCCGGGTCCGCCCTGCCACCTGCCGCCTGGCGGCAGGCCCCGCCGCAGGGTGCCGCCGCCAGGTCCCTGGCCGCCGACGGGGCCGCCGCCCGGGCCGCCGAAGCGGGTGCCGGCGACGGCCGGGCCGGCCGAGGGGATCGCGCCGCTGTGCGGGGTCGCCGCGGTGTTCAGCGAGTAGGCCAGCGGCCCGGCGAGCACGGCCACCAGCCCGGCGGCCGCCAGCGGCCCGGCCGCCCGCGCCGGCAGCCAGACGCGGACCAGCAGGGCCGCGGCGGCTCCGAGGCCGGCGACCAGCACCACCACGCGCAGCCACGGCAGCCAGTCGGGGCTGCGGGCGAGCAGCACGTACGACCACAGGGCCGTCACCGCCAGGGTCGCGGCCAGCGTCGAGGCGGCGAGGTCCAGGCGACGCAGCCGCCACAGGGTCACGGCGCCCATGCCGACCAGCGCGGCCACGGCCGGGCCGAGCGCCACGGTGTAGTAGGCGTGGAAGATCCCCTGCATGAAGCTGAACACCAGGCCGGTCACCAGCAGCCAGCCGCCCCACAGGGCGAACGCGGCCCTGGCGCGGTCGGTGCGCGGCGCCCGCCGGGTGATCCACAGCCCGGCGGCGAGCAGCAGCAGGGCGGCGGGCAGCAGCCAGGCGACCTGGCCGCCCACCTCGCCGCCGAACAGCCGGGTCCAGCCGGTCTGCCCCCAGCCCATGCCGCCGCCGACGCTGCCGGTCTCATTGCCGGTCAGCCGGCCGAGGCCGTTGTAGCCGAGGGTGAGCTCGAGGACGCTGTTGCTCTGCGAGCCGCCGATGTAGGGCCGGTAGCGGGCCGGCACCAGCTCGACGATCGCGACCCACCAGCCGGCGGCCAGCACCAGACCGAGCCCCGCGAGCGCGAGCTGGCCGGTGCGCCGCCGCAGCGAGGTGGGCGCCGCCAGCAGGTAGACCAGCGCGAGGGCGGGCACCACCAGCAGCGCCTGCAGCATCTTGGTAAGGAAGCCGAAGCCGACGCACGACGCGGCCAGCAGCAGCCAGCGGGTGCTGGCGTGCTCGAGGGCACGGATGGTGGCGTAGGCGGCGAGCGTGAGCAGCAGGGTGAGCAGCGCGTCCGGGTTGTTGAACCGGAACATCAGGGTCGCGGCCGGGGTGCAGGCCAGCACCGCGCCCGCCAGCAGCGCCGCGGCAGGGGAGAACCAGCGCCGCACGGCGGCGTAGAGCACGCCGACGGTGGCGACGCCCGCCAGGGCCTGCGGCACCAGCACGCTCCAGGAGCTGAGGCCGAAGATGCGCACCGAGAGCGCCATCAGCCACAGCGACGCCGGGGTCTTGTCGATGCTGATGGCGCTGGCGGCGTCCGAGGCGCCGAAGAAGAACGCCTTCCAGCTCACCGACCCGGCCTGCACGGCCGCGCTGTAGTAGGCGTTGGCCCAGCCGGAGGCTCCCAGCCCCCACAGGTAGAGCAGCGCGGTGGCGGCCAGCAGGCCGAGCAGCGACGGCCGCACCCAGCC
>DASYRU010000465.1:0-12569 GCA_036004165.1 Actinomycetota bacterium | reverse complement strand
TGGACGCGGTCGCGCCCGTCGCGGCCCAGCTGCCGCGGTGGGTCACGATCGGCGCCGTTGGGCTGCTGCTGCTGTGGCTCGGCGCGACCGCGGAGCGCCGGCTGGCCCGCCTCTGCGAGCTCCGGGAGCAGTTCAAGGAGTCGTGACGGCCCCGAAAACGGCCCCGAACAGGAGAGAAGGCCGCGGTGGCTCCGCGGCCTCCTCCTGGCGTCCTCGCGTCTGCACCGGGCGAGCGACGGACGCATCCCCGCTCCCACGGCGATCCGAGAGCCCCGCTACGGCCTGATCCCCCAGAGCAGGCCGCCGGAGAAGAAGCGGTCCCGGATCGCCGCCCCCATGATCGGGAGCGGTCTGTACCCGCGGCCGGAGTCTAGTTCAGGGTAACTAGTCATTGCAAGTCCGTCCTGGTCGGGTACCGTGATCGCGATGGCCCGAACCTACGTCCTCGACACCAACGTGCTGATCGCCGACCCGGAGGCGCCTGGTCGCTTCCAGGAGCACGACGTCGTCATCCCGCTCACGGTGGTAGAGGAGCTCGACAAGCTGAAGACCCGCCCGGACGAGACCGGGGCCTCGGCCAGGCGGGCGATCCGCACCCTGGAGGCGCTGCGGGAGCAGGGCAACCTCTCCGACGGGGTGGCGCTGCCCGGCGGCGGGTGGCTCCGGGTCGAGGTCAGCCAGGTGTCGCGGCTGGACCTGCCGGAGGCGCTCAGCGCCGACTCCGACGACAACCGGATCCTCGCGACCACCGCCAACCTGGCCAAGGAGCTGGCGGGGGAGCGCCCGGTGGTGCTGGTCAGCAAGGACGCGAGCCTGCGCATCAAGGCCGAGGCGCTCAAGCTCACCGCCGAGGAGTACCGCCACGAGCGGGTCGCGATCGAGGAGGGCTACCTCGGGGTGGCCACCATCGAGGTCCCAGGCGGCCTGGACGGGATCTACGCCGACCGGGGCGGCGAGGTCACGGCCGACCAGGCGCTGTGGTCCAACCAGTTCGTGGTGCTCCGCTCCGGCAACCAGAGCGCCCTGGGCCAGGTGCGACGCAGCGCCGCGGCGGGCGAGCCGATCGCGGTGAGCCTGCTCGCCGAGGCGCCGGAGACGTTCGGTGTCAGGGCCCGCTCCAAGGAGCAGCACTTCGCCCTGCACCTGCTCCGCGACCCCAAGGTGCCGCTGGTGTCGCTGGCCGGCAACGCCGGCACCGGCAAGACCTACCTGGCGGTGGCCTCGGGGCTGGAGGCGACCCTCGAGCAGGCCGCCTACGACCGGGTGCTGGTGTTCCGGCCGGTGGTGCCGGTCGGCCGCCAGGACCTCGGCTTCCTGCCGGGCGACCTCGACGAGAAGATCTCCCCCTGGATGAAGGCGATCCACGACACCCTGGCCGAGCTGTTCCGCGGCAGCCACGACAGCGACCGGCGCGAGAGCTACACCCAGGACCTGGTCCAGGGGCTGCTGGACGACGGCACGGTGCAGCTGGAGCCCCTCACCTTCATCCGCGGCCGCACCTTCGCGCGCACCTTCGCCATCCTCGACGAGGCCCAGAACGTCGAGTACGGCGTGCTGCGCTCCCTGGCCAGCCGCCTCGGGGAAGGCTCCAAGCTGGTCCTGTGCCACGACACCACCCAGGTCGACCACCCCTACGTCGACCCCGACTCCGGCGTGGCCGCCCTCATCGAGCGGCTCAAGGGCGAGCCGCTGTTCGGCCACGTCACCCTCGTCAAGGGCGAGCGCAGCCCGGTCGCCGAGCTGGTCGCCCGCAAGCTGTAGGAGGAGACCCGGCATGTCCGAGGACGCCCTGAGCGCGATCGACCGTGACCTGCTGGTCCGGGCGGAGCTGGCCCTCACCCAGCTCAACAACCAGCACGGCCTCGAGCCCGACCAGTCCGCCACCCTGACCGCCATCCGGCTCCGCCTGGAGGGCAAGCAGCGGGCCTCGCTGGACGACCTGCTCAGCGCCGGCAGGGACCTCGGCGGCAAGGACCCGCTGCGCGAGGCGGCGGACAGGCGGCGCCAGGCGCCCAGCTTCGAGGACCTGGTCGGCGGCGCCGAGCAGCAGCCCAAGAAGTCCCTCGACGACCTCCTCTGATCCCTACGCGGCAAACGCCGCGGCATTGCGTCTGCGGCGGTTTTGGGATGAGATGCGCCGATCGTGCACCGTCGCATGGGAGGCGCATCCAGATGGACGGACGGGTCAGCCGCAGGAGCTTCCTCCGCTACACGACGGCCACCGGCGCGGCGGCCACGGCGGCGACCGCGGCCGGCGCCGCGCCCGCCCTCGCCGCCGAAGGGCACGACCAGGTCCCATCCTTCAAGTGGGAGGAGGCGACCATCGCCGAGCTGCAGGCGGCGATGGCGGCCGGCAGGCTCACCTCCCGCGAGCTGACCCGTGCCTACCTGCGGCGGATCAGGCAGATCGACCACGCCGGGATCCAGCTGAACTCGGTGATCGAGGTCAACCAGGACACGCTGCAGATCGCCGAGTCGCTGGACCGGGAGCGTCGCCGCCACGGCGCAAGAGGGCCGCTGCACGGCATCCCCATCCTGGTCAAGGACAACTTCGCCACCGACGACCGGATGCAGACCACCGCCGGGTCGCTGGCCCTGCTCGGCTCCCGGGTGCCCCGCGACGCCTTCGTGGTGGCGGGGCTGCGCCGCGCCGGGGCGGTCGTCCTCGGCAAGCTCAACCTGTCGGAGTGGGCCAACTTCCGCTCGCTCCAGTCTTCCAGCGGCTGGTCCGGCCGGGCCGGGCAGTGCCTGAACCCCTACGTGCTGGATCACAACCCGTGCGGCTCCAGCTCCGGGTCCGGCATCGCCGCGGCGGCCAGCCTGGCCGCCGGCACGCTCGGCACCGAGACCGACGGGTCGATCGTCTGCCCGTCCGCGACCTGCGGCATCGTCGGTATCAAGCCGACGCTCGGCCTCACCAGCCGGTCGGGCGTGGTCCCCCTGGCCCACAGCCAGGACGTGACCGGGCCGATGTGCCGGACCGTCGCCGACGCCGCCACCGTGCTCGGCGCGATGACCGGCGTCGACCCGCGCGACCCGGCCACCGCGGACAGCGAGGGCCACTTCCACCGGGACTACCGCCGGTTTCTGGACCCGGACGGGCTGCGCGGCGCGCGCATCGGCGTCTGGCGGGAGGGGGTGTTCGGCGTCACCCCTGAGGGCGACGCGATCGCGGAGGCGGCCATCGGCGAGCTGAGCCGGCTCGGGGCCGCCATCGTCGACCCGGCGGACATCCCCAACGTCGCCGACGCGTTCGGCCCCGAGCTCACCGTGCTGCTGTTCGAGTTCAAGGCCGACATCGCCGCCTACCTGTCGGAGTTGCGCAACACCTCGATGCGGACCCTGGCCGACCTGATCGCCTTCAACGACGCCAACGCCGAGCGGGAGCTGCGCTGGTTCGGCCAGGAGATCTTCCTGCTGGCCGAGGCGACCACCGGCCTGGACGACCCGGCCTACCTGGACGCCCTGGCGACCTCCAAGCGGCTCATGCAGGACGGCATCGACCAGACGATGGACCGGTTCGACCTGGACGCCATCGTGAGCCTCACCGGCAGCCCGTCCTGGACGACCGACCTGATCAACGGGGACCACTTCCTCACGGCCAGCTCGACCCCGTCCGCGGTGGCCGGCTACCCGAGCATCACGGTGCCCGCCGGGTTCTCCTTCGACGAGCTCCCGGTGGGGATCAGCCTCATCGGCCGGCGCTGGGGCGAGCCGACCCTCATCAAGCTCGCCTACGGCTTCGAGCAGGGCACCAGGGTCAGGCACGCCCCGAGGTTCCTGCCGACCCTGGCCGTCAAGGACGTCATCCCGCGCGACACCGGCACCGCCCGCCGGCCGGCCAGCGCCGCCGGGCGGGCCGGCGGCCGCGAGCGCGACCGTTCCGGCACCCAGGCGCGGCCGGACGGCAAGCGGATGGCCGGCCGCCTCTGACGCCCGGCCCCTGGCCGCCTCAGCGGCCGGCGCGGATCGCGGCCACCTCGGCGACCACCGCGTCGCACTCGTCGTCGCTGGTGTACAGGTGGGGGCCGAGCCGCAGCCCCGCACCCGGCCGGTGGTCGCAGGTGTAGCCGCGCCGGATCAGCTCCCCGGTGGCCTGCTCGGCGCCGTCGAAGTCGACCACCACGCTGCCGCCCCGCCGGCCCACCTCCGCCGGGCCCCGCACCACCGCGCCCTGCTCCAGGAAGCCCTGCAGCATGCGGGCGACCTGCCGCTGCGACTTGGCGCGGATCCGCTCCACGCCGGCGGCGGCCACGATCCGGAAGCCCTCCGCCGCCATCACGTGCGCCGCCACGTTGGGGGTGCCGGTCACGAAACGGCCGGCGCCCGGCGCGTAGGCGATCGGGCTCGGCCGGAACTGGAACGGCGCCTCGTGCCCGAACCAGCCGACCAGCCGCGGCGAAAGCCCTTCGGCGACCTCCGGCTTGGCGTACAGGTAGCCGGTGCCCGGCCCGCCCAGCAGCCACTTGACCGAGCCGCCGACCACCAGGTCCACGTCGAGGGCCCGCACGTCGACCGGGACGGTCCCGGCCGACTGGTAGGTGTCCAGCAGCAGCAGCGCGCCGACCTGGTGGGCGCGGGCGGCCACCGCGGCCGCGTCCAGCAGCGCCGAGGAACGGAACGCCACGTGGGTGACGGCGACCAGGGCGGTCTGCTCGTCGATCGCCTCCAGCAGCCGCTCCAGGTCGACGGCGAGGTCGCGGGAGGGGACCACCTCCAGCTTGGCGCCGACCGTCTCCTGGGCCCGGTACAGGTAGTCGCAGGTGGGGAACTCCAGGTCGGTGGTGACCAGCCGGCTGCGCGGACCCGACCAGTCGAAGCAGGACAGCACCTGGCCGGCCAGCACCGACACGTTGGGGCCGAGGACGACCGACCCCGCCGGCGCGTTGAACAGCTCCTCGAGCACGCCGGCGGCGGCACGGATCCGCTCCAGCCAGCCCTGCCAGGCGACCACCCCCTCCGCGGCCCACTCCTCCGCGAAGCCGGCCAGGGCCGCGGGCACCGAGTCCGGCATCGGCCCCAGGGTGTGGGCGGCGAAGTAGGGGCCGCGCCGCAGGGTGGGGAAGCGGTCACGGTAGGCGAGCAGCTCGTCCGCCACGGCAAGCTCCTTGCTCCGGTCGGGGCCAGCACCCCATGCTACGGCGCCCGGGGCCCGTACGGCCCGTGGCCGGGCGCTCGCCGACCCTTGGTCAGTCGCGGACCTCGCGGGCGGCGTAGACGGCCAGGCTGCCGGCCAGCGCCACCAGGGCGGCGCCGGCGACCACGGTGGCGGCCCGGGACACCGGCATGCTGCCCTGCCCGGCCAGCCGGGCCGCCGACGCGTAGACCGTCCAGCCGCTGGCCGGCTCCCACTGCTGGGCCAGCACCAGCTCGCCGAGCAGCCCGTAGGCCAGCAGCGCCACCACCCCCGCCAGCGCGCCCCGCAGCGCCAGCGCGCAGGCCGCCCCCAGCAGCCCGTACACCGTCGTGACGACCAGCGCCGCCGCCAGCGCCGTCCGGTGCGCGGAGGCGTACCAGGCGGCGCCGCTGTCGATCCCGCCGACCGCCTGCAGGATGACGGCCGCGGCGAACGCCAGCAGGCTCTGCAACGCCCACCAGGCCACCGCCAGCACGGCGGCCACCGCCAGCTGGAAACCGGCGAAGCGCAGCCTGCGCGGGTCGCGGGCCAGCAGCGCCCGCTCGGTCGCCCAGGCGAACTCCGCGCCGACCACGGCCGCGACCAGCGCCCCGAACACCAGCCCGCCCGGCACCACGACCGCCCGCAGCCCCCCGAGGACCAGGTCGTCACCCGCCCCGACCAGGCCGTCGGTGCTGACCGCCCCGACCAGCTCGGCGCCCAGCAGCGCGGTCGCCTGCAGCGCGAACGCCGCCAGCACCACCGGCCGCCTGCTCAGCTCCTGGACCCGCAGCCGCACCGCGCCGGCGAACGGGTGGCCGAGCTCGTAGCGGCCCCGGCCCACCTCAGCCGCCCCCCGCCGGCCGGGGGGCGACGCTTGCGCCCCCCGGACCCTCCGCCGGCCGGGGGGCTGCGCTTGCGGCCCCCTGGCCCGCCGCCGGCCGTGAGCCGTCGGGCGGGCGGGCGTCCGGGCCCGGCCCGAGCCCGCCGGTCACCTCCGCGTAGGCCAGCTCCAGGGTGGGGGAGCGGCGCAGGTCGGACGGGTAGACACCGGCGTGCGCCAGCACGCGCGCGATGGCGCTGCCGTCGGGCCGGCCCACCTGGTAGGCGCCGCCGGTCTCCACCACCACCTTGCTGTCGTCACGCCAGCAGACCAGCCGCACCGCCCGCAGCGCCTTCATGGCCGCCTCCGGGTCGCTCACCACCACCTCGTAGCGTCCAGCGGCCGGGCCCAGCTCCGACGGCGGTCCCTCCTCGGCCAGGCGGCCGCCGGCCATCAGCCCGACCCTGGTGCAGAGCCGCTCGGCATCGTCGAGCTGGTGGCTGGACAGCAGCACCGTCCCGCCGCGGCGGACGTGATCGAGCAGCAGGTCGTTGACGCGGCGGCGGTGGCCCGGGTCCAGCCCGACCGTCGGCTCGTCCAGCACCAGCAGGTCGGGCGGGCCGACCAGCGCGGCCGCGGTCGCCAGCACCTGGCGCATCCCGGTCGAGTAGGTGGCGACCGGCCGGTCGGTCATGCGGCCGAGCCCGAGCAGGCCGATGACCCGGTCGATCTCGGCGTCCGCGGCCGCGACCCAGCGGGCGATCAGCGACAGGTGCTCGCGGCCGGTCAGCCTCGGCGACAGCGCCGGCGCCTCGATCAGGCTCCCGACCCGCCGGGAGCGCCCGCCCGCCGCCGAGCGCGGGCTGCGGCCGAGCAGACGCACGCCGCCGGCGTCCGGCCGCAGCAGCCCGAGCGCGACCCGCAGGGCGGTGGTCTTGCCGGCCCCGTTCGGGCCGATCAGCCCGTACAGCTCGCCCTCGTCGACGGTCAGGTCGAGGCCGGCGAGCACCATGGTGCGTCCGAAACGCCGGTACACGCCTGCGAGCTCGACCGCGGCCACCGTGGCCGACCTCCTCCGTCGAAGCCGATGGCTGTCGACGCATTGAACCACCCCCGGCATGCCGAACCCCGCATCTCCGGACATCAAAGGAGCTCGCGCATTACCGCAACGTCCGCCCTGATCGCCTTCAGCGACGCCGTGGTCCAGGTAACGCGCGACCTCCTTTGACGCACTGGTGCGGGAGGCAGCGCGCGCGGTACAACCCTGCCATGACCAGCGCGGCGACCACCCGCGGCGCCGCGGCCGAGCCCGCCGGCCGCGTGCTCGCCGCCCTCTCGGCCGGGATCCTCGGCCCCGGCCACGACCCCGGGGGGCCCGTCAGGGTGCTGGCGATGCTCGACCGGCTCGCCGGTCGCCGCGACCGCGGCCAGCTGCTCGGCGTGCTGCGGGCGCTCGACTCGCGTCCCGGCGCGCTGCTCCTCACCGGCCGGCCAACCAGGGTGTCCGGGCTCGCCCCCGACGCCGCCGAGGCGCTGCTGCGGCGCTGGTGGCAGAGCCGCCTGCCGCCGCAGCGGCGGCTGGCCGCGGCGATCGGCGCCATCACCCTGCTGGCCGGGTACGGCTGGCCGGGCCCGGCCAGGGACGCCACCGGCTACCCGGGGCCGCCCGGCCCCGCCCCCGACGTCCCCAGGCGGCTCGTGCCGCTGGAGGTCGCCGGCGACCAGGAGCTCAGCTGCGACGTGGTGGTGGTCGGCTCGGGCGCCGGCGGCGGGGTGGCCGCGGCCCAGCTGGCGGCGGCCGGCCTCGACGTGGTCGTGCTCGAGAAGGGCGGCTACGCCGCCGAGCGCGACTTCCACCAGCTGGAGGGCGACGCCTACCGCGACCTGTACCTGTACGCGCTCACGCTGACCACCGACGACCTCGCGTGCCGGATCCTCGCCGGCTCCACCCTCGGCGGCGGCACGCTGGTGAACTACTCGACCTCCTTCAAGACGCCACCGTGGGTGCTCGCCGAATGGGCCCAGGTCTCCGGCGTGGAGGCGTTCCGCTCCGGCGAGGTGGAGGCGTCACTGGACGCGGTCGCCGAACGGGTCGGCGTCACCACCGGGCAGAGCCGGCCGGGCGTCCGCGACGCGCTGCTGGAGCAGGGGCTGGAGAAGCTCGGCTGGCACGTCGGGCCGCTGCCCCGCAACGTCCGCGGCTGCGCCCAGGACGCCGGCTGCGGCTGGTGCGGCTTCGGCTGCCGGCTCGGCGCCAAGCAGTCCACCCTGGTCACCTACCTGGAGGACGCCGCCGCGCGCGGCGCCAGGATCGTGGTCGGCGCCGACGTCCGGCGGCTGCTGGTCGACGACGGCCGGGCGGTCGGGGTCGAGGCGAGGGCAGAACCCGGAGGGCGTCGCCTGCGCGTCCGGGCGCGGGCGGTGGTGGCGGCGGGCGGCGCCATCGAGACGCCCGCGCTGCTGCTGCGCTCCGGCCTTCGCGGCCAGGTCGGCCGGCACCTGCGGCTGCACCCCGGCACCGCCGCCGTCGGCGTCTTCGACGAGCCGGTCCGCTGGTGGGAGGGCACCCTGCAGGCCCGCTACTCGGCCGAGCTGCGCGACCGCCTCGGACCCTACGCGCCGATCCTCGAGACGGTGCCGCTGCATCCCGGCGCATCCGCGGCCGCGCTGCCCTGGCAGTCGGCCGCCCAGCACCGCGGCCTGATGGAGCGCCTCGGCAACCTGTCGCTGGTCGGCGTGCTGTGCCGCGACACCACCGCCGGCCGGGTCCGGGTCGACCGGGACGGCAACCCGCGGGTCCGCTGGCGCCTGAACCGCCCAGACGAGCAGCGCATGGCCGCAGGGCTGGCCGTCGCCGGCGAGGTGCTGGCCGCCGCCGGCGCCACCGAGGTGTTCAGCCTCCACCGGCAGCGGTTCGCCTTCCGCCCCGGCGCTCCCGACGCCCACCGCGCCTGGGTGGAGGCGACCAGGCAGGCCGGCTTCCGCGGCGGGCGGGCGACGCTGGCCTCCTACCACCAGATGGGGTCCTGCCGCATCGGCGTCGACCCGGCCACCTCCGCGGTCGGCCCCGACCATCAGGCCCACGAGCTGCGCGGCCTCTACGTGGCCGACGCCTCGCTGTTCCCGACCGCCGTCGGCGTCAACCCGATGCTGTCGGTCATGGGCCTGGCCCACCGCGCCGCCGCCCAGGTCGCCGCCCGCCTGGCCTGACGGCGCCGAGGCGGCGACCGCGCCTGGACGTTCCGGGCAAAGGAACGTAGCCTCGGGCGCCATGGACCAGCGACTGCGGGCGATCTGCGACCTGGCGGCCAGCGCGGTGCGCGAGTACGTCGGGCTGCACGAGTACGACGGCCGCGTGGAGGACCTCTCCCCCGAAGGGGTGCGGGCCGGCCTCGCCCGGCTCGGCGGGCCGCCGCGGGACGACCCGCACGACGAGGCCCACCTGGCCACCACCGAGCGGCTGGTCCGGCTGGAGTTCGGCGAGCTGGAGCTGCACCGGTCCAACCCGCTCTACCACATCGGCGCCCTCGACGTGTCCAGCTACGACCGCGAGTACGCCCCGCAGGCGGAGCGGGACGAGGCCCGCCGCCGCCACCTGGCCGCCTGGCCGGACGCGGTCGACGCCGCCGTCGCCGCCCTCGACCGGGTGAGCGCCCCGGTCGCCGAGGCGCTGCTGCCGGCGGCCCGCGGGCTGGTCGCCGACCTCGAAGAGGGCGACGCCGACCCGGTCGTGGAGCGGGCGCGGGCCGCCCACCGGCGCCTGATCGATCACCTGCAGGGTGCGGCCGGCAACGGGCATCCCGGCCCGGCCCTCGGCCGCGGCCCGCTGGAACGCCTGCTCGCCACCGGGGAGGCGATCCAGGTGGACCTCGGCCGCCTCGAGGAACGGGCCGACCACGAACGCGACCGGCTGCGGGAACTGCTCCAGGAAGCCTGCGGCCGCCTGGCCCCCGGCCTGCCCGCCGCCGAGGTGGTGGCGGGGCTGCTGCGCGACCACCCCGACGCCGACGGGGTGATGACCGAGGCCCAGACCGCCACCGCCGAGTCGATCGCGTTCACCGTCCAGCGCGACCTGGTCCCCGGGCTGGACGGCGAGTGCCTGGTCGCCCCTTCGCCGAAGTCCCGCCGCTGGGCGATGGCGATGATGTCCTGGGCGGCCCCCTACGAGGCCGACGCGCCCTCCCGCTACTACATCTCGCCGCCGGAGCCGGACTGGCCGGCCGCGGAGCAGGACGACTGGCTGAAGGTGTTCAGCCGCGCCACCCTGCCGGCCATCACCGTCCACGAGGTTGCCCCTGGCCACTTCGCCCACGGTCGCTACCTGCGCCGGATCGGCTCCGACGTGCGCCGCACCCTGCACTCGACGGCGTTCATCGAAGGCTGGGCGCACTACGGTGAAGAGCTCTGCGTGGAGGAGGGCTTCCGCGCCGACGACCCGAGGTTCGTCGCCGGGGTGGCGTTGGAGGCGCTGCAGCGGGTGACCCGCCTGGCCGTCTCCATCGGCATGCACGCCGGCTCGATGACCGTGGACGACGGCGCCGCCCGCTTCGAGGCCGACGCGTTCCTGTACGGCTCGGCGGCCAGGGCGGAGGCGGCCAGGGCGACCTTCGACCCTACCTACGGGCGCTACACCTGGGGGAAGCTCGAGATCCTGGGGCTGCGGGAGGAGGCCCGCCGGCGCTGGGGCGCCGGCTACTCCCACCCTCGCTTCCACGCCGCCCTGCTGCGGCTGGGCTCGCCCCCGCTCGGCCTGATGCGCGACGCGCTCGATGACGCCACGGCGCCCGCCTAGGCATGCCCGACTTCCCCAGCTTCCGGCTGGACGGCCAGACGGCGCTGGTGACCGGCGCCGCCAGGGGGCTCGGCCGCGCCATCTCGCTGGCGCTGGCGCACGCCGGCGCCGACGTCGCCCTCGGCCTGCGCGACCCGGCCGGCGGCGCCGACCTGGCCGAGCAGATCGAGGCCATGGGTCGCCGCGTGCGCAGGGTGGCGATGGACGTCCGCGACCTCCGCCAGGTCGGCTCGGCGGTCGAGCAGACCGTGGCGCAGTTCGGCCGGCTCGACCTGCTGGTCAACAACGCCGGTCTCGGCCCGAGCAACCGCGCCGAGGACGTCAGCGAGATCGACTTCGACCTGACCCTGGAGGTCAACCTCAAGGGCACCTTCTTCGCCAGCCAGGCGGCGGGCCGGGTGATGATCCGCCAGGGTCACGGCCGGATCGTGAACCTCAGCTCCCAGGCGGGTTTCGTGGCGCTGCCAACCGAGTCGGTCTACTGCATGACCAAGGCGGCGATCTCGCACCTCACCAGGTGCCTGGCGGTGGAGTGGGGCCGCCACGGGGTCACCGTGAACGCGGTCGCCCCGACCTTCATCCGGACCCCCGGGACCGAGGCCGCCCTCGCCGACCCGGGCTTCCGGGCGGAGGTGGTGGAGCGGATCGCCGGGCTGCACCGGATCGGTGAGCCGATGGACGTCGCCGGCGCGGTGGTCTTCCTGGCGTCGCCGGCCGCCTCGCTGATCACCGGGACGACGCTGCTGGTCGACGGCGGCTGGACGGCGCGCTGACCTTTCCAAGCACCCGTTCGGATGCCACCATGAAGGCCGAACCCCTGCCGTCCCGAACCAGGAGCCAGCGCCGTGACCGAGACGAAGGCAGCACCCGCCTCGGCGGCGGCTGAACCGCGGGACCTGTTCGACCCCTACCTGTACATCAACCGGGAGATCTCCTGGCTGCAGTTCAACGACCGGGTGCTGGCGCTGGCCGCCGACCCGGACACGCCGCTGCTGGAGCGGCTCAAGTTCCTGGCCATCTTCTCCAGCAACCTCGACGAGTTCTTCATGGTCCGGGTGTCGGGGCTGCGCGACCAGGTCGAGGCCGGCATCGGCACCCGCGGCTCGGACGGGTGGACGCCCAGCGAGACCCTCGAGGCGATCGCCAAGCACATCGGGCCGGCGATCGAGCAGCAGGTGCGGGTCTTCCTCGACGAGATCGTCCCGGCGATGGCCGAGGCCGGCATCCGCATCGCCGACATGTCCGAGCTGGGCAAGCAGGATCGGGAGTTCCTGCGCGACTACTTCCAGCGCGAGGTCTACCCGGTGCTGACCCCGCTGGCGGTCGACCCCAGCCACCCGTTCCCCTACATCTCCAACCTGTCGCTGTCGCTGGCGGTCACCGTCCGCGACCCCGGCACCACCAGGGACCGCTTCGCGCGCGTGAAGGTGCCCGGCATCCTGCCCCGGTTCATCCCGCTGGGCGACGGCGCCACCTTCGTGCCGCTCGAGCAGCTGGTCGCCAGCCACCTCGACCGGCTGTTCCCCGGCATGACGGTGGTCGCCGCGCATCCCTTCCGGGTGACCAGGGACGCCGACATCGAGCTGGCCGAGGACGAGGCCGACGACCTGCTGGTCGCGGTCGAGCAGGAGCTGCGCCGGCGGCGCTTCGGGGCGGTGGTCCGCCTGGAGGTGGTGGCCAGCATGCCCGACCCGGTCGTGCGGCTGCTGCAGCGGGAGCTGGAGGTCGACGACGACGCCGTGGTGACGGTGGAGGGGCCGCTCAACCTCGGCGACCTGATGGGCCTGGTGTCGCAGCTGGACCGGCCGGAGCTGTCCTACGAGCCGTGGGTGGGCACC
>DASYRU010000464.1:0-8099 GCA_036004165.1 Actinomycetota bacterium | reverse complement strand
CCACGCGCTGGACGACGTGCTGGCCGAGCTCGACGACGAGTGACCGACGGTGCGTGCCCATGTCGAGCTGTCGCCCGTCGTCAAGCATGACCTCAGGCGGCTCAGCCGCGGTCCTGACCGCAAGGTGGTCATCGACGCGCTGACGGTCGGGCTGACAGCGGTCCCGCCGCCGGGCAACCTGGACGTCAAGGCGCTCAAGGGCGCGGGCCCATGGCTGCGGCTGCGGGTCGGCGACTACCGCATCATCTACCGGCCCCTCGACCGCAAGGAGCTGAAGGCGGTCTCACGGCGGCGTGGGCGGAAGGCCGAGGCCGGCTACCTGGTCGCCCGCGTCGTGCACCGCCGCGACTTGGAGCGCGCGGTCCGGGCGCTGCCCACGGAGTGACCACGACCCCATGCTGCGGCTCACCCTCGACACCAGCAGTGTCATCCATGGCGCCCAGGCCCAGCCGTACGGCCCTCAGATCGACGAACTGGTGCAGCTTGCCCATAGCAGCCAGGTTGGCTTATGGATCACGGCGGCGTTCTCGGTCGATCAGGAGCGCGCCGCGTTGGACCAGCGCCAGCGCAACCTCGAGTGGCTCAGCGAGCGGCCGGTCATTGGACGCATCCCCGGACCCTTCCGGCTGAACTACTCGGTTCTCAACGGCCCCGACGTGCTTGTCAGCGAGGAGCAGGCGGCCGTTGCCGTGACGATCGAGGAAATCCTGCTCCCCGAGGCGTACAGGGTCGGGAACCTGCAGGCAGACGATGAGCCCCTCATGGCCAAGTGGCGGCGGAAGGCGAACGACGTCCAGCACCTGACCGCACACTTCATGGCCGATCACGACGCCTTCGTGACCAGCGACCAGGACGACATGCTGGCCAAGCGCGAGGTGATCCGGGAGCGGACCGGGATCGTGATCGTGGACCCGGTCGAGGCCGTCACCCTGGCGCGTGGCGAGGTCGGCTGAGACCCCTACGCCTGGGCAGCGGGCACTTGCTCGACCTGCTCGGTCTGCTGCTGGGCGAGCTCCCATTCGGCCTGCTCCTCCTCGGCCAGCCAGCGGGCGCCGTACCGCTCCAGCTCGGTCGCCCAGCCGCGGTACTGTGCCGCGGCGCGCTCGAGGAGCGCTCGAGGAGTAGGCTGCCGCCACCGTGGCCGCGCTGGTGTTCGGCCCGTGAGCAGCTCAGAACAGGTCAGGGAGCAGAGCGGCGACCCGGCTGCTGAACCGGCTAGCGAGCTTGTCGAGGTCGTTGACTCGATGCCACATCTCGAGCTCGTCCGGCGCGATGATCGCCTTGCTCGAGGCGTCTCGGATCTGGATGGTCAAATCGCGCAGCTCCTCGTCGAACACCCGGGGCCAGAGCTTGCTGATCGTGCGATGGGCCTCCAGGTACTCTGCAGGAAGCGGATCCTCGGCCTTTCTTGCTGGCCAAGCGGACGAGGCGTCGAACATCTTGGCGAGCTTCTCGTCCTGGTCACGGCCAACAGCCCTATGAAGGTCCGCCATAGCGTCCTGCAGGGCGAGGATGGCCTCACGCTGAAACGCGTCCCGGCGATCCTTGTGCGTCTGCTCGCGGAGTGCTTGCCGGGACTCTCGCTCCTGCTTGGTGACCAGCCGAGCCTGCCACAGCGACACGCTGCCAGCTATCGCAGCGCCGAGGATCACGCCGATGAAGGTCAGCAACGCTTGAGCCACCGCTCCACCTTTGGCTACATTCCCCAGTCCGACCATTTTGGTTCGGGCCAGAGTTCAATCGGGCCGCCGTCCTCCGGGATCGGGTAGTCGAGCGGGATCCCGAAGTTGCGGTGGGCATGGCGCCGGCACGCGATGAGCTCCTGCCTCCACGTGGGCTTCCCGTTGGTGCCTCCCATCCCCGGAAGACGGGGATCGAGATGACGGCGATCGGCACCACTCCAGGCAGGTTGCAGCCGGCGACGCCGCAGGGGGTATTCAAGACTCGCTCACTCCATCGGGTTGCATTTGGGTTGCAGCAGGCGACCCCGAGCGGGAGTGCTACCGGCCCTGTAGGGCCGCCGAGCTGCGGTTTGATGGTCGGGACGGCCGGATTTGAACCGGCGACCCCCAGTCCCCCAGACTGGTGCGCTAACCAAGCTGCGCCACGTCCCGCATCGACGGGCCCGCTGGCCCGGAACGGCCGTCAGGATATCACGGGCGCCGCTCCCGCCCGCGGGGGCGCTGGCTGCTGCGTACGCGCACCAGCAGCCGCAGCGGCGTCCCCTGGAACCCGAAGGTGCGCCGCAGGTCGTTCTCCAGGTAGCGGCGGTAGCTGGGGGTGAGCTGCCCGGTGGTGAACAGCACCACCTCCGGCGGGCCGACCCGGGTCTGGGTGGCGTAGCGCAGCTTGACGGGCCGGCCGCGCACCGGCGGCGGGGTGCGCGCGGTCGCCTGCCCGAGCCACTGGTTGAGGGCGGCCGTCGGGATCCGGCGGGCGCGCTCCTCCAGCACCCCGTCCACCAGGCCCCAGACCTTCTCGACGCCGCGTCCGGTGCGGGCCGAGACCCGCAGCAGCGGCGCCCAGTCCACGAAGTGGAGCTTGCGCTCCAGGTCGACGCCGAACTGGCGACGGGCCTCGTCGTCCATCAGGTCCCACTTGTTGGCCAGCAGCACCAGCCCGCAGCCGGCCTCGGCGGCCCGCACGGCGACCTTCTGGTCCTGCTCGGCGACCCCGAGCGGCGCCTCCAGCACCAGCAGGGCGACGTCGGCCCGGTCGACCGCCTCGAGGCTGCGGACGAAGGCGTAGTAGTCGGCGCCCTCGGCCTGCTGGAACGAGCGTCGCATGCCGGCCGTGTCGACCAGCCGGTAGCTGCGGCCGTCGCGGGCGACCACCGAGTCGACCGTGTCGCGGGTGGTGCCCGGCGCGGGGTCGACGATCGCCAGCTCGGCGCCGGCCAGGCGGTTCAGGAGGCTGGACTTGCCGACGTTGGGCCGGCCGACGATCGCCACCGCGGGCACCTGCGGCTCCTCGGCGACCACCGGGGCGGCGCCGAGCCGCTCCACGATCGCGTCCAGCAGCTCCCCGGCGCCCCGGCCGTGCAGGCTGGAGACCGGCAGCGGCGCACCGACGCCGAGCGACCAGAAGGCGCCGACCTGCGCCTCGACGGCGGCGCCGTCGACCTTGTTGGCGACCAGCAGCACCGGCACCTGGCCGCGGCGGAGCCGGGCGGCGACGGCCGCGTCCTCCTCGGTGACGCCGACGGTGGCGTCGACCACGAACAGCAGCAGGTCCGCCTGGCGCATGGCCCGCTCGGCCTGGGCGACGACCCGGGCGTGCAGGCCGCTGGCCCGCGGCTCCCAGCCGCCGGTGTCGACCAGCTCGAAGCGTCGTCCCGACCACTCTGCCTGGTAGACCACCCGGTCGCGGGTCACGCCCGGCTCCTCCTGGGTGATCGCCGCCCGCCGGCCGAGGATCCGGTTGACCAGGGTGGACTTGCCGACGTTGGGCCGCCCGACAACGGCCACCCTGGCCAGCCGGCCGGCCGCCCCGTCACCCTGCTCCGTTGTCGTCACATCGCTTTGTCTACTCATCGTCTTGTCTATCATCCGGGGCGGCCGGCGTTCCCGCCACGCCGGCCAGGAAGGCCTCCAGGCGCTGCCGCAGCATCTCGGTGGCCGCCCGCCGTCCGCTCCGGTCCGCGGCGGCGCCTGGCAGGTCGACCGGCGGGCCGATCACGATCCGGACCGGGGAGGCCAGCGGCAGCCAGCCGAGGCGCCGCCGCACCCGCTCGGTCCCGAAGATGGCGACCGGCAGCACCGGGCAGCGCTGCCGCAGGACGATGTAGGCCAGGCCGGTCTGCACCGTGGCGAAGCTGCCGCTGCCCCTGGTGCCCTCCGGGAACAGGCCGAGCACGCCGCCCGCTGCCAGCACCGCCGAGGTCTGCCGCAGGGCCTCGCGGTCGATGCCGCCACGCTCCACGGGGAACTGCCCGATGACCCGCAGGATCCAGGCGAGGGGGCCGACGAACAGCTCGGCCTTGGCCATGAAGGCCACCGGCCGCTTGACCGCGCAGGCCAGCAGCACCGGGTCCATGTTGCTGCGGTGGTTGGCGGCCAGGATCGCCGGTCCACTCGCCGGCAGGTGACCGGCGCCCTCCACCCGCATGCGGAACCACGCCCGCAGCAGCGGCTTGATCACCAGGCTGGCCGCCCGGTAGACGCGGTCGCTCCGGCTCTGAGGGCCGGACTGCTCCAGCTGGCTCTGGTGGTTCCCGCCGCTCATCTGCGGCGGCTGTGGCGGCCGGCCCTCGCCGTCTCGACCAGCCGGACGATCTCGCCGACCACCTCGTCGATCGTCCGCTCGGTGGAGTCGAGCACCAGCGCGTCCTCGGCCGCCCGGGTCGGGGCGGCGGCCCGCCCGCTGTCCAGCCGGTCCCGGCGCGCCAGCGCCTCCGGCGACTCGCCGCCGCCGCCGCGGTCGCCGGTCCGCCGCCGCGCCCGTTCCGGCGCCGACGCCGTCAGGAAGACCTTGACCTCGGCGTCCGGCCAGACGACCGTGCCGATGTCGCGCCCCTCCACCACGATCCCGCCGACGCCGACCAGCGACCGCTGCAGGGCGACCAGCAGCTCCCGCACCGCCGGGATCGCCGCGACCACGGAGACGGCGGCGTTGACCTCTGGCGCGCGGAGCTGGAGGCCCGGCTCGGCGCCGTCCAGCAGCACCCGCGCGACGCCGCCACGGCCGGGTGCCAGCTCCAGGGTGAGGTCGACCGTCTTGGCGGCGTCGGCGACCGCCTCCGGGTCGTCCAGCGGAACCCCTCGCCGAAGCAGGGCGAGCGTGAGGGCCCGGTAGGTGGCGCCGGTGTCGAGGTAGCGGAGCCCCGCCAGCTCGGCCACCCGGCGGGCGACCGTGCTCTTGCCCGATCCGGCCGGCCCGTCGATCGCGACGACCAGGTCGCCGGCCTCAACGGCCTCCTGCTCGCCCAACCCGACCACCCTCACCTCAGGTCCCCCTGCCGCCATCGTCGACCCGGTCCCGCCTCGAGGAAGCACCTGGAGGCGACCACGGCGAAGTCTACCCACTGCGCGCCCACCGGGCGCCGGCTCAGGGCGCGCCGCTGCCCTCGTGGGCCGCCCAGCCGCCCTCCGACAGCACGGCGAGGGCGCTGCCGAGCGCCTCGCGGCCGGCCACCCAGATGCGCAACGCCCCACCGCCCCCCTGCAGCTCGTGGTCGATCGCCAGGTCCTCCACGTTGACCCCGGCGGCGCCGAGGGCGTGGAACACCGCGGCCAGGCTGCCCGGCCGGTCGGGGATGTGCACCACCACCTCGCGCAGCCCCCTCGGCGAGGCGCCCGGCTTGGTCGGGATGCGCAGGCGCGCCGCCCTGGCGCTGGCCAGCTCCTCGCGCAGGCCGGCCCGGTCGCCGGCGGCGATCAGCTCCCGCAGCGCCTCCAGCCGCTTGCCCAGCACGTCCAGGGCGGCCACGATGCTCGGCGCGTTGGTGGTGCAGATGTCGACCCACAGGTCGGGGTCGCTGGCGGCGACCCTGGTGGTGTCCCTGAAGCCGCTGGCGACCAGGCGGCGCAGCGCGGCCGGGGACTCCACCTGGGCGACCGCCCCCATCAGCGCCGTGGCCGCCAGCTGCGGCAGGTGGCTGGCGAAGGCCGCCACCTGGTCGTGCAGCTCCGGGTCGAGCATCAGCGGCCGGCCGCCGAGCGCCCGCACGAAGGCGGTCAGCCGTCGCAGCGCCTGGTGGTCGACGTGGGCCGCCGGGGTGAGCACCCAGGCGGCGCCGTGGAACAGGTCGACCCTGGCGGCCCTGGCCCCGCGCTCCTCCGAGCCCGCCATCGGGTGCCCAGGGATCACCCGGTCAAGCCTTGTGGATGATCGTTTGAGTTCAGCTAGAAGGTGTGTCTTGGTGCTGCCGACGTCGGTGAGCACGGCGTGCGGGTTGGCGGCGTAGGCCCGCGCGAGCACCGAGGCGAGCGCCCGCACCGGCGTGGCCGCCACCACCAGGTCGGCACCGTCTGCCGCCTCCTCCACCGACCGGGCCCGGCGGGTGATCGCCTCGCGCTCCAGCGCGTCGCGCAGCTCGCGGCGGTCGCTGTCGGCGCCGACCACCTCGGCCACGCCGGCCGCCCGCGCCGCCAGGCCCACCGAGGCGCCGAGCAGCCCGGTGCCGACGATCGCGAGGCGCTCCGGCCAGCTGGCTGTGGCGGTCATGGGCTCACTCCGGGAGGTCGTCGCGCAGGTGCCTGGCGCGATGGAGGTAGACGTGGCGCAGGCCGGCCCGCGCCCGGGTCGAGTAGCAGTGGACCAGGACGCGGATGGTGCGCGGGTTGCCACCGGTCACGTCCAGCTCCCTGGCGCACAGCAGAGGGATGTCGCCGAGTCCCAGGCCGCGGGCGGCCAGCGCCGGGAACTCGCTGTGGATGTCCTTGGTGGCCGTGAAGATGATGGAGACCAGCTGGTCGTGCTCGACGCCGTTGCGGTCCAGCAGGGCTGCCAGCAGCTCGGTGGTGCGCTCCAGCACGGCCGCGCGGGTGTCGGCGTCCACGGTGGTGGCGCCGCGCAGGGCGACCAGCCGCTCCGCGGTCACCGGCCGCCTCCACCGCAGCTCCTGGCGCTGCCGCCGCTGCCCCTGGCGCCCCTGCCTGCGCGCTTGTCGGGTCCCTTTGGAGATAGAGGGCTACATCGCCATATCGCTTTATCGATTTGGATACTCATAGACCTGCCGCCCGGTAGAGGCCGCGGACCTCGTCGGGTCGCAGGGCGCGGTACTCCCCAGGCGCGAGGCCGCGCAGCCGGACCGGGCCCACCCCGGTCCGCACCAGCCGGCGGACCGGGGCGCCGACCGCGTCCAGCAGCCGGCGCACCTCCCGGTTGCGCCCCTCGACCAGGACCACCTCGACCATCTGGCGGCGGCCGGCGGCGGCGACCACCCGGACCCGCGCCGGCCGCGCCGGGCCGTCCTCCAGAACGACGCCACGGCGCAGCCGGGCCGGGGCGTCGGCCGGCAGCCGCTCCACCTCGGCCAGGTAGCGTTTCTCCACCCCGTAGCGGGCGTGGGTGAGCCGGTAGGCCAGCGGGCCGTCGTTGGTCAGCAGCAGCAGGCCTTCGGTGTCGCGGTCGAGGCGCCCGACCGGGAAGACCCGCGGCTCCTCCGGCACCAGCCCCACCACCGTGGGTCGGCCCTCCGGGTCGGCGGCGGTGCTGACCACCCCGGGCGGCTTGTTGAGCAGCCAGTAGCGGCGCCGCTGGTCCAGGACCACCCGGGAGCCGTCGACCTCGACCCGGTCGCGGGCGGGGTCGACGCGGCGGCCGAGGTCGGCCACGACCTGGCCGTCGACCGACACCCGGCCGGCCCGCACCAGCTCCTCGACCGCCCTGCGGGAGCCGAGCCCGGCGGCGCTCAACGCCTTGTTGAGGCGCAGCGCCCCACCCCCGCCGCCAACCTCCTGGGGGGGTTCGGGGGGGCGCTTGCCGCCAGCGGAGGCGCCAGCCCTTCGGGGGGGTTCGGGGGGGCGCTTGTTGCCCCCCCGATCAACCGGCCTACTCATGGCTGCTCCTGGAGCTCGACCAGGTCGACCCCCTCTGGCAGGTAGTCCTTGATCGGGGGGAGCTGGTCGAGGTGGTTGAGCCCCAGCTGCTCGAGGAACGCCGGGGTGGTGCCGTACAGCGTCGCCTGGCCTGGCCCCTGGTCGTGACCGACCTCGCTGATGAGCCCGCGGGCCAGCAGCGTGCGGAAGACGCCGTCGACGTTGACGCCACGCACGGCGGCGACCTGGAAGCGGGTCACCGGCTGCCGGTAGGCGATCACCGCCAGCGTCTCCAGCGCCGCCCTGGTGAGGCGGCTCTGCTGGCCGGCGCGGAGGAAGCTCTCCACGGCTGCGGCGGCGCCCGGGTGGGTGTAGAGGCGCCAGCCACCGGCGACCGCCCGCAGCACGAAGCCGCGGCTGTCCCTGGCGTACTCCCCCGCCAGCGCGACCAGCAGCTCCTCCACCTGGGAGAGGCGGGCGCCGACGACCTCGGCGAGGACGCTCGCGGCCACCGGCTCGTCGGCGACCAGCAGGACCCCCTCGAGGTCGCGCCGCAGGAGGCCGCGCTCGTCGAGCTCGACCGCCTCCAGCGCCTCGTCGGGCGGCCAGGCGCCGGCG
>DASYRU010000463.1:0-2460 GCA_036004165.1 Actinomycetota bacterium | reverse complement strand
GGGGGCGGAGAAGATCACCTCCGGCCACCGGGAGCGCAGCGCGCTCATCTACGTCCGCCAGTCGTCGCTGGCCCAGGTCCGGGACAACACCGAGTCGACCGCCCGCCAGTATGGGTTGGTCGAGGAGGCGGTCCGCCTGGGCTGGGCCCGCTCCGCGGTGGAGGTGATCGATGCCGACCTGGGCCTGTCGGGGCGCTCAGCCGAGCACCGCTCGGGTTACAAGGAGCTGGTGGGGCGGGTGTGCCTGGGCGAGGTCGGCGCCATCTTCGGCCTGGAGGTGTCGCGCCTGGCCCGCTCCTCGGCCGATCTGTCCCGCCTGCTGGAGCTGGCCCGCCTCACCGACACGCTGGTGGTCGACGCCGACGGCATCTACGATCTGGCCAACTTCAACGACCGGCTGCTGCTGGGCCTGAAGGGCACGATGAGCGAGGCCGAGCTGCACTTGTTGGCCGGCCGGCTCCAGGGCGCCAAGCGGGCCGCGGCGGAGCGGGGCGAGCTGCGCTTCCCGCTGCCGGTCGGCTACGTCTACGACGACGAGGGCGCCACGGTGATGGACCCTGACGCGGAGGTGGCGGCTGCGGTCACCGACCTGTTCGCCGCCTTCCGCGCCGGCGGGTCCGCCTACCAGGTCGTGGCCGCGTTCAAGGGCCGCCGCTTCCCGTTGCGCGCCTATGGCGGGGTGTGGGCCGGCCAGCTGCGCTGGGGCCGGTTGACCCACTCCCGGGTGCTCGGCCTCCTGGCCAACCCCGCCTACGCCGGCACCTACGTGTTCGGCCGCTACCACTCCCGCCGGGTGGTGGCGCCGGACGGGACGGTGCGCACCAAGATCGTCGAGCTGGCCCGCCAACAGTGGCCGGTGGTCATCCACGACCACCACCCCGGCTACATCTGCTGGGACGACTACCTGGCCAACGCCGCCCGGCTTGTGGCCAACACCACCAACGCCGGGGCGCGCCCGCCCCGCGAGGGCCACGCCCTCTGCCAGGGGATCATCGTCTGCGGCTCCTGTGGGCGGCCGATGTCGACCCGCTACCACCGAGGCGGCCACGCCGCCTACGAGTGCTCGGCCTCCCGCGCCGACCAGACGGCGACGGCCACCTGCCGATCGATCAGCGCCGTCAGCGTCGACGAGGCCGTGGCCGAGCGCCTCCTTGAGGCCCTCAACCCCGAGGAGGTCGCCCTGGCCCTGGCCGCCGCCGACGAGGTCGCCGACCGCCGGGCCCGCCGCAGCCGGGCCGCCGAGCTGGCCGTGGAGCGGGCCCGCTACCAGGCCGACCGGGCGGAGCGGGCCTTCTGCGCCTGCGAGCCCGAGAACCGCCTAGTGGCCCGCAGCCTGGAGTCCCGCTGGGAGTCGCGTCTGGCCGCCCTGGCCGAGGCCGACAAGGCCCTGACCCAGGCGCAAGCCGCCGTCCCGTCCCTGCCGTCCCGGACCGAGCTCCAAGCCCTCACCGCCAACGTGTCTGGCCTGTGGCACGCGCCGACCACCGCGGCCCGGGACCGCAAGCGGCTGCTGCGCACCCTCGTCGCCGACGTCACCCTGCTGCCCGAGCCGGACCTGGCCAAGGCCCGCATCGGGATTCGCTGGCACACCGGCGCCACCGACGAGGTGGTCATCGCCCGCCGCCAGAGCGTCGTCCAATACCGCCGAACCCATCCCGCCGCCGTCGAGCTCGCCCGACGGCTGGGGCCCACCCGCTCCAACGCCGAGCTCGCCGCCCGGCTCAACCAGGTCGGCTACCGCACAGGTGCCGGGCGGCCTTTCGACAACGCCGCCGTCGCCAACCTCCGCCAGACCCACAGCATCCCGCCCCCGGCCTGCTACGCGACGGCGAGGTCACGGTGGCCGAGGCGGCTCGGCGCCTGGTGGTCAGCGCCAACACCGTCTACGAGACGATCAAGGGCGGCAAGCTCGCCGCCCGGCGCGGCGTCAACGGCCGGCTGTGCGTGCCGTTCGGCCCAGACACCGAGCGGGCCTGCCGAGAGCGGGTGGCCGGCTCAACCCAGATCGCTCGGGACGTCACGACCAGCCCCGCCGGGCCTCACGAGCGCACCGTCGCCCAGGTCGCCACCACCCTCGCCATCAACACCAACGTCATCTACTACTGGCTCGAGACCGGCTGGCTCGACGCCCGCAAGGACCCAGGCGGCCGATGGCTGGTCGCGTTCACCGCCAACGTCGAGCGCCAATGCCGCCAACGCATCGCCGCGTCCGTCCACCTCAAGCCCGTCTCCCAACCCCAAACCCCACACTCAACCGCAAGGAGGGCAGTTTGAAGCCACCGTGCCCACGGTCGCCGACAGGATCGCCCAGACGGTGGTCGCCCGCAGGCTGGAGGGCAAGGTCGAGCCGATCTTCCATCCGGACTCCTACGGCTACCGGCCGGGCCGGTCGGCGCTGGACGCGGTCGCGGCGTGCCGGCAGCGGTGCTGGCGAACGGACTGGGTGATCGATTTGGACAT
>DASYRU010000462.1:0-3043 GCA_036004165.1 Actinomycetota bacterium | reverse complement strand
CGGCCTCGGCGGCGGCCTGCTGGTTGCGCCGCTGCTCGGCCAGCCCACGCGCGGCCCAGCCGTCGAGGTCGAGACGCCGCCAGGCGACCGCCAGCGGCCTTCCCGCGAGCGCGGCCGCCGGGCGGGCCGCGGCCGACAGCGGTGGCGCGAGCCGGGCGCCGAGCGCCACGGCGGCGTCGAGCGAGCGCCGCTGCGCCTCCAGCCCGAGGCCGAGCGCGGCGGCGGGGAGCAGGCGCAGCATCCCCGCCGGCCTCGGAACCGCGGTGACGGTGGCACCGGCGACGCGGACCTCTTGGCCTGCTGGTTGGGGCCGCTCCAGCAGCGCCCGCACGACCGCCAAGGCGAGGCCGGCGGCCCCGAGGGCGATCCGCGTGGCGCGGTCGAGCGCCTCGGCTGGCTCCAGCCGCCCGCCGCCGTCCACCCCACGCGGCAGCGGCACCAGCGCACGGCCATCCTCACTCACCGACACCATCCCTCCCGGCGTCGCGAAGCTGCTCCACGCCAGTATCGCCCGCGGCCTCCACCACGGGAATCACCCTCTTGGGGTGAAGACCGGCCACCCCTGCGGCGGGCAAGATCGGTACGTTGAGCAAGGTGGCGACCGGCGGGCGCCGGTCGCGAAAGGGGGACGGCACGATGGCCACGGCCACGAAAGGACGGCCGGCGCTCTCCGACGAGGACCTGGCGCGGTTGCTCGAGCTCGCCAAGGGCGCCGACAGCATCGAGCTGAAGCTCACCGTGCCGGAGTCCGACCAGCAGTCCGCGGTCGCCGCGCTCGGGATGGACCCGCTGAACGCGCAGCTCCGCCAGGTGTTCTTCTTCGACACGCCGGACCTCGCCCTCAACAAGGCCGGGGTGGTCGCGCGCGCCCGCAGGATCCAGGGCAAGGGCGGCGACTCGGTGGTGAAGCTGCGGCCGGTGGTCCCTGACGAGCTGTCAACGCATCTGCGGCGGTCCCCGAGCCTGGTCGTCGAGGTCGACGCCATGCCGGGCGGCTACGTCTGCTCGGCGTCGCTGAAGGCGCCAAGGGGGATCGACGACGCCAGGGAGGCCGCGGCGGGCAACCGGCCGATCCGCAAGCTCTTCTCCAAGGAGCAGCGGGCGTTCTTCGCCAAGCACGCACCGGCGGGCATGACGCTCGACGACCTCTCGGTCCTGGGGCCGATCAACGTGCTCAAGCTCAAGTTCGCCCCGAAAGGCTTCGGCCGCACCCTGGTGGCCGAGATGTGGATGTACCCCGACTACTCACGGATCCTGGAGCTGTCCACCAAGTGCGCGACCGGCCAGGGGTTCCAGGTCGCCGCCGAGACCAAGGCCTACCTGGCCGCACAGGGCATCGACCTGTCCGGGGAGCAGCAGACCAAGACCCTCAAGGCGCTGCAGTTCTTCGCCCGAGCGCGATCCTCCGCCCCGCCAGGTAGGCCGAGACGTTGATGGCGGCGTGCGCCAGGACGGGTGCGAGCAGGCTGCGCGACCGCAGCCGCAGCCAGGCGAACGCGGCCCCGGCCGCGGTCGTCGACATGGTGGTCGCCAGCACCGCCAGCCGCCGGCCCCGAGCGGCGTCGTCGATGAGCGCGCTCGCCGGGTTGCCGTGGTAGTGGTCGAGGGTCGGGAGCACGTGCGACGCCCCGAACAGCAGCGAGGTGCACAGCACCGCGGTGGTGCGGGAATGCCGCCGGCGGAACAGCGCCAGCAGGGCGCCGCGGAACAGCAGCTCCTCGGCGAGCGCGGTGGCGAGCGGGATCCGCACGGCGAGGTGATAGGCCGCCCGGCCCCGGCCGACGTCGCTGAGCCGCTGGTCGTGGAAGAACCGCCGGGTGCCCGGGACCGCGGCGCCAAGCGCCACCGCGCCGGCGGCGACCGCGGCGGCGGCCAGCCCGGTCCACAGGCCGCTGGCGGCGTCCTCTGCCCGGATCCCGAGATCGCGGTCGCTGCACCCGACCCGCCGCGCGAAGCCGGTGAGCCCGGCAGCGGTCACCAGGTTCATGGCCGCGTCGGCCGGCGCGGGCAGCAGCCGGTGGACGGCCAGGTTGTGGAGCGCCAGCACCGCGACGCCGGTGAGCTCCGGCGGGATCGGCGGGATCCTGGCCGGTTCGGCTCGACGGTCCGTGGCTCCTCCCAGGGTGGTGACCGGAATCATCCCGCTTGGATGATGACCCTTCATCCTCCGGCGGACCACGATCGCGCCGGGCGGAGTCGCCCGTGACCCAATGGGGGAGGCTGCGGCGATGCGGCGATTGAGGACGGCGATCGGCGAGGTCGCCTGGTCGGACCAGGTGAAGAGGGCGGCGCGGTGGCTGAACCCGGCGGTGGCGTCACCGGCGGCGCCGCTGGAGACGTTCGCGGCGTTCGACGCCCTGGGACCGTCACTGATGCCGCGGACCTCCAGGTTGCAGGGCGTGGCGATGGGCCTGTCGGTGCTGGGGGCGCGGGCGACCACCGGCGCCGCCGAGCGGCTGACCAGGGTGGCCGGACCGGCCGATGCGCCGCTTGCAAGGCGGCTGGCGACCCGCGCGGTGATCGGCGGTGCCGGGACGGCGCTGGTCGCGCTGCCGCAGCGGGAGGGCGAGCGCCTGTGGGTGGCCTCGGTGCGCTCGACCGGCCGGCTGCTGCGCGCCGGCGCCGTCGGCGGGGCCGTCCACGACCTCAGCCGCGCCGTGCAGGAACGCTACCCGGCGCAGCGGGCGGTCCGGCCGCTGGCGGTCAGCGCCGCGCTGACCGGCGGGCTGCTGTGGTGGGGAGCCCGCCGGCTGACCGCCAGGGAGGCCACCGTCCAGCGGTGGCCGCTGCCCCAGACGACCACCCTGCCGGCGACCATCGCCACCTCCTACGCGGTCACCGCGGTGGGGACGGGCCTGACCAAGGGCTTCGTCTTCACCCGCGGCGTGATGGAGTCCTATTTCGGGCCGGGGCCGTCCAAGCGCCTGCTGGCGCGGCTGGTCAACGCCGGCCTCTGGGCCGCGGGGGGGACCGCCCTCTACAACGCCGGCGTCGCCTACGTCGGCCGCGTCAACGAGAAGGTCGAGCCGGCCTACGCCACCCC
>DASYRU010000461.1:0-1513 GCA_036004165.1 Actinomycetota bacterium | reverse complement strand
GTCGATCCGCATCGGCCTCGGCTGGGCCAAGTCGGAATCGTTCACCACCGGCCAGTGTCCGGTGATGCGCTACAACCGGCAGCTGATGATGGCGATCCTGCACGACAAGGTGCAGATCGCCCGCAACGTCAACGCCACCGTCATCCCGCTGGACCAGGCGCCCCAGGGCTACGCCGACTTCGACAAGGGCGCCGCCCGCAAGTACATCCTCGACCCGCACGGCATGGTCGCCTGACGGCCGCGTGCCCGTTGGCGGGGGCCGCAGGGAAGCCCCGGCCCCCGCCATCCCGCTCCGCGGCCGTCAGGCGGACGGCAGCGCGAGCATCCGCTCCAGCGCGACCAGCGCGTCGGCGCGGGTGACCGGGTCGACCTGGATGCGGTTGGGGACCCGTCCGGCCACCAGCTCCTCCAGCGCCCAGACCAGATGGGGCAGGTCGATGCGGTTCATGGTGGAGCAGAAGCAGACCGTCCGGTCGAGGAACGCGATCGTCTTGTCCGGGTGCTCGGCGGCCAGCCGGTGGACCAGGTTCAGCTCGGTGCCGACCGCCCATTTGGCGCCGGGTGGCGACGCCTCGACCACCTTGATGATCCGCTCGGTCGAGCCGACCTCGTCGGCCTTGGCGACCACCTCGTGGCGGCACTCCGGGTGGACCAGCACCCGCACCCCCGGGATGCGCCGGCGGACCAGGTCGACGTGCTCCGGCAGGAAGCGGTGGTGGACCGAGCAGTGGCCGCGCCACAGCAGCACCCTGGCCGCCCTGACCCGCTCGGGCTCGAGGCCGCCCTCGTCGCGATGGGGGTCCCAGACCACGCAGTCGGCCGGGTCCAGGCCCATCGCGATGGCGGTGTTGCGGCCGAGGTGCTGGTCGGGCAGGAACAGCACCCGCTCGGCCCGCT
Organism: Actinomycetota bacterium; assembly: GCA_036004165.1. GTDB lineage: Bacteria > Actinomycetota > CALGFH01 > CALGFH01 > CALGFH01 > CALGFH01. The sequence goes on along the minus strand of DASYRU010000461.1, from coordinate 616 downwards.
GGAACGCCCAGCTCATGGCGCGGGCGGCGTTGGAGGAGGTGCAGACCGCGCCGCCCTCGCGCCCGGTGAATCCCTTGATCGCCGCCGAGGAGTTCATGTAGGTGAGCGGCACGACGCCGCCCGGCACCCACTCCTGCAGGATCTCCCAGGCCTCGTCGACCTGGGCGTAGGTCGCCATGTCGGCCATCGAGCAACCGGCGGCCAGGTCGGGCAGGACCACCTGCTGGTGCGCCGCCGTGAGGACGTCGGCCGACTCGGCCATGAAGTGCACGCCGCAGAAGACGATGAACTCCGCCTCCGGCCTGGCCGCCGCCTGCTGCGCCAGCCGGAAGGAGTCGCCGCGCGCGTCGGCGAACTGGATGACCTCGTCGCGCTGGTAGTGGTGGCCGAGCACGAATACCCGCTTGCCGAGCGCGGCGCGCGCGGCCCTGGCCCGCTCGACCAGCTCGGGGTCGGACGCAGGGGGCAGGTCGCCCGGGCAGGTGGTGCCCTTCTCGGACGCCCGCTGGGGGCCGAGGAGGTCCAGGAAGACGACGTCGGAGGGGGCGGTGGCGATGGCCATGCGTACGCTCCGTACCGGGAGATCGTGAACGGACGCACAATTGTAGCGGCTTAG
>DASYRU010000460.1:0-1982 GCA_036004165.1 Actinomycetota bacterium | reverse complement strand
GGGGTGGTCGAGCCGGACGCCGGCACGGTCGAGATCGTCGGCCACCGGCTGCCGAAGGGCCGCAGCGCCGCCATGGCCCACGTCGGCTTCGCGGCCGGCTACCTGCCCCTGCCAGAGCGCCTGCGGGTCCAGGAGTACCTGCGCATGTTCGGCGAGCTGTACGGGTTGGCCCACCCGGACGGCCAGGCGGCCAAGGGGCTGCGGCGCTTCGGCATCGGCCATCTGGCCACGGCCATGGGCACCGAGCTGTCCTCCGGCCAGAAGACCCTGATCGGGGTCGTGAAGGCGACCATGCACGAGCCGGAGCTGCTGGTGCTGGACGAGCCGACCGCCTCGCTCGACCCGGACGTCGCCCTGCGGGTCCGCACCGGCCTGGCCCGGCTCTGCCAGGAGCAGGGCACCGCCCTGCTGGTCACCAGCCACAACATGGTCGAGGTGGAGCGGATCGCCGGGCGGGTGGTGTTCCTGTCCGACGGCCGCGTGGTCGCCGACGGACCCCCGGCCGAGGTGGCCGCCCGCTTCGACAGCGGTGACCTGGAGGGTGTCTTCCTCCGCCTCGCCGGCGAGCGGCAGGCCGCCGAGCACGTCGAGGGGGTGCGGCCGTGACGGCCATGACGGCCGCCCGAGTGCCTGCCAGGCGGGCGGCGCTGCTGCGGGTCTGGGCGGTCGCCCGGCGCCACGCCTACGTGCTGCGGCGCAGCCCGCACCGGCTGTTCGACGTGACCGTCTGGCCGGTGGTGGACACGGTGCTGTTCGGCTCGCTCGGCGTGTTCTTCGCCCGCCAGGGCGGGCCGTCCACGGCCGCGCAGGCGGGGGTGGCCTATCTGCTGTCCGGCATCGTCCTGTGGCACGTGGTCTACCAGTCGCAGATCGCCGTCTCCACCGGCTTCATGGAGGAGACCTGGTCCCGCAACCTGCTCAGCCTCATGGTCACACCGCTGCGGGAGCTGGAGCTGATCGCGGGGGTGGCCGTGTTCGGGCTGGTCAAGCTGGTCATGGGGGTCGGCGTGGTGGCGCTCACGGCGTTCGGCCTGTACGCCTTCGACGTGACCGACCTGGGGCTCGGCCTGCTCCCCGTGTTCGCGGTCCTGCTGGCCAGCGGCTGGGCGATCGCGCTGGTGGTGGTCGGCCTGATCCTGCGGTTCGGCAACGGGGCCGAGGCGCTCGCGTGGGGCATCATGTTCGTGGTGATGCCGCTCGGCGGCGTCTTCTTCCCGGTGGAGTCGCTGCCCGCCGTGGTCCGGCCGTTCTCGACGCTGCTGCCGACCACCCACGCCTTCGCGGCCGGCCGGCGGCTGGTCGAGGGCGGCCCGGCACCCTGGGGCGAGCTGGGGCTCGCCGCGGCCGGCACGGTTGTGGTCATGGCCGGCGCGCTGGCGTTCCTGGCCCGGATGCTGCGGCTGTTCCGCCGCCGCGGCTACGTGACCCGCTACACCTGACGGTGGCCCAGCCGGCAGGGGGCGCGGCTGCGTGGCCAGCGCGCCGGCCCGGGTCCGGCCCGCCGCGGCGGCCGTCAGGTCGCCGGGCGGCGGCCGAAGAGGCGCCGGAAGAACGCCGCCACCGCCTGCCACCACGCCTTGAGGCGGCCGGCGACGACGGTCCCGACCAGGCTGCCGGCCTCCAGCGGCCGGCCGGCGCGGACCGGCGCGGACGACGGCCTGGCGCTGGCCATGCCAGGGGCCGCCGCCGGCTCCGGCGGGGTCGCCCCGGCCGGGAGCGGCTCGGCCCCGGCGGCGGCCACGGCCTCATCGGGAGCCGACTCCGCCTCCAGGGTGGCGCGCAGGCAGTCGGCGAACTCGCCGAACAGGCGGGTGGCCACGTCGTTGATGGCCCCGCCGCGCCCGAAGGAGGCCACCTTGCCGGTGAGCTGCAGGTCGCTGGTGACCAGCATGCGGGTGTGGTGCTCGCCGGCCGGCTCCAGCCGGGTCACCACCGTGGCCCTCGCCGTGCCGGCCCCCTTGGTGTCCTTGCCGCTGGCCGAC
>DASYRU010000459.1:0-2693 GCA_036004165.1 Actinomycetota bacterium | reverse complement strand
GAGCCGCGGGACGTCCTGGACCGGCAGCCGGAAGGTGGCGGCGCAGTGGTCCTCGTGCCACATGCTGAGCACCATCACGTCCTGCTCGGGATGCCAGGTGACGCGCAGGCCGACGCCGCGCTGGTCGATGAAGACGTCCCGGCGGGTCGGCAGCCCTCGCAGGTTCCCCACCGCGCAAGCGTGGCCGCCTCGGGGCCCAAAGGCAAGCCCGCGGCCTCACCGGCCGCCGGTGCCGGCCAGCGTCGGCACCTGGCCGAGGAACGCCAGCACCTCGTCCAGCAGGCCGGGGCCGGCCAGCAGGTCGAGGTCGTTGTGGTCGGCGCCGGGCAGCAGCACGAACCGCTTGGGCTGCGGCGCGGCGTCGAACAGCCGCCGGCTGTGGGGCGGCGGGACGATCCGGTCGCGCTCGCCGGCGACCACCAGCAGCGGCGCCGCCAGCCCGCCGACCCGCCCCAGGGAGTCGTAGCGGTCGGCCAGCAGCAGCGACACCGGCAGCCATGGGTAGTGCAGCCGGCCGACCTCGGCCAGCGACGCGAACGGCGAGCGCAGCACCAGCGCGGCGGGCGGCCGCTCCACCGCCAGCCGCAACGCGACCGCGGCGCCCAGCGACTCGCCGAAGTAGACCAGCCGCGCCGGGTCGACCTCGGGCCGGGCGGCGAGGTAGGCGAGCGCGGCGCGGGCGTCGGCCGCCAGGCCCGCCTCGGTCGGGTGCCCGGGGTTGGCGGCGTAGCCGCGGTAGTCGAACAGCAGCACCGCCAGGCCGGCGCGGGCCAGCGCGGCCGCCAGCGGCGCTCGCAGCGAGCGGTTGCCGCCGTTGCCGTTGCACACCAGCACCGCCGGCGACCGGCCCCGGCCGGCGCGCCCGGGCGGCCCGGCGGCCGGCAGGAACCAGCCGGTCAGCCGCAGGCCGTCGGCGGTCGGGAACGATACCTCCTCGGCGGCCGGCAGGACCGCCGCGGCCGGCGGCACCGCCCTGGGCGCCGGCAGGTAGAGCAGCCGCCGTTGCTGCGACCACAGCAGCCCCACCACCGCCGCCAGCGCGGCCACGGCGGCCAGCAGCAGCACCAGCACCACCCGCATCGCTCAGCCGTACCATGATCCCGCGCTGCCGCACCAGAGGAGGAGGCGAGCATGGAGGTCGGGGTCGGCCTGCCCACCACCACGCCGGGGACCGACGGGCGCTGCGTCGTCGAGTGGTCCAGACGCGCCGACGCCGGCCCGTTCGCCAGCCTCGGGGTGCTGGACCGGATGGTGTACCGCAGCGTCGAGCCGTTCCTGTCGCTGGCCGCCGCGGCCGCCGTCAGCAGCCGCATCCGCCTGGTGACCATGGTGGTGATCGGGCCGCTGCGCAACACCGTCCTGCTCGCCAAGCAGGCCGCCTCCCTAGACCTGCTGTCGGACGGGCGGCTCACCCTCGGCCTGGCGATCGGCGCCCGTGACGACGACTACCAGGCGTCCGGGGTCGACCGCGCCGGCCGTGGCCGGCGCCTGGCCGACCAGCTGGTGGAGCTCCGGTCGATCTGGGAGAAGGCCGAGGTCGGCCCCGAGCCCGTGCAGCCGGGCGGCCCGCCGCTGCTGGCCGGCGGCCTTTCCGGCGCGGCGTTCGCCCGCATGGCCCGCGCCGCCGACGGCTACGTCCACGGCGGCGGCCCGCCGAGGGCGTTCGCCAACGCCGCCGCCAAGGCGTGGGCGGCCTGGCGGGACCTGGAGCGTCCCGGCCGGCCCGAGCTGTGGGGCCAGGGCTACTTCGCCCTCGGCGACGCCGACGCCGGCGCCGCCTACCTGCGCGACTACTACGCCTTCACCGGCCCGTTCGCCGAGAAGATCGCGGCGGGCAACCTGACCAGCGCCCGGGCGGTCAGGGACTTCGTCCGCGGCTACCAGGAGGCCGGCTGCGACCAGCTGGTGCTGCTGCCGACCTCCTCCGACCCGGCCGAGCTGGACCGCCTGGCCGACGTGCTCGCCTAGGAGCAGCGGCGATGCGCATCGGGGTCCTCGGGGGCGGGCCGGCCGGGCTCTACTTCGCCCTGCTGGCCAAGCGGGCCGACCCATCCTGCGAGGTCACGGTGGTCGAGCGCAACGCGCCGGACGCCACCTTCGGCTGGGGAGTGGTGTTCTCCGAGGAGACGCTGGGCGGGCTGCGCGACGCCGACTACCCCAGCTACGCGGAGATCACCGACACCTTCGCCCGCTGGAACGCCATCGACGTGGTCTACGGCGGCCGCACGATCCGCTCGGGCGGGCACCGGTTCTCCGCCATCGCCCGCAAGCGGCTGCTGGAGATCCTGCAGCGCCGCTGCCACGACGTCGGCGTCGAGCTCAGCTTCCACACCGAGCTGCCCGGCCTGGACGGCTTCGCCGGCTGCGACCTGGTGGTGGCCGCCGACGGCGTCAACTCCACCGGCAGGCGGCTGCTGGCCGACCACCTGCGGCCCACCCTGGACGTGCACCGGTCCAAGTACGTGTGGTTCGGCACCGACCTGGTGCTGGACGCCTTCACCTTCGTGTTCCGCACCACCGAGCACGGCATGTTCCAGGTCCACGCCTACCCGTTCGACGCCCAGACCAGCACCTTCATCGTCGAGTGCACCGAGGCGACCTGGCGCCGCGCCGGCCTGGCCGAGGCCGGCGAGGAGGAGAGCATCGCCTTCTGCCAGGAGCTGTTCGCCCCCGAGCTGGCCGGCCACAAGCTG
>DASYRU010000458.1:0-15594 GCA_036004165.1 Actinomycetota bacterium | reverse complement strand
CCGCGGCGGACGGCGGCGCCGAGGCCCTGGTTGCCGGCCGAGCCGAGCACCAGCGCGCCGGCCTCCTCGGCCAGCTCGGCGGTGCGGTCGCCGGAGCCGTCGTCGACCACCAGGCAGCGGACGGGGTGGCCGCCGACCCGTTCGGGCACCCGGCCGACCACCGACGCCACCGTCGCCTCCTCGTCGTGGGCCGGCAGGAACAGCACCACCGGCCCGGGGCCGGCGGCCGGGCCGGGGCCGGGCGGGGAGGGCCTGGCGGGCAGGCGGAGGCGCGCTGGCACGGTAGGCTCCCAGGGGTTGGCCCACGCAGGCGGACACGGTTAGGATTTAGGCTTACCTAACATGGAGGCCGCATGACCCGCAAGACCGCCGCCCTGCCCCTCGTGTTCGCCCTGCTGCTGGCGCTGGCGCTGGCCGGCTGCAGCCGCTCGCGTGACGCGCTCACCATCTACTCCGGGCGGGCGCAGAACCTCGTCGGTCCGCTGCTGGAGCGCTTCAACCAGGACACCGGCATCGCCATCGACGTCAAGTACGGCGACTCGGCCGAGCTGGCGCTGCTGATCGACGAGGAGGGCGACCGCAGCCCGGCCGACGTGTTCTTCTCCCAGAGCCCAGGGGCGACCGGCTTCCTCGCCGGCAAGGCCCGCCTGGCCCAGCTCGACGGGCGGCTGCTCGACAAGGTCGACCAGCGCTTCCGCAACCGCGACGGCCGCTGGGTGGGCGTGTCGGGGCGCCAGCGCGTGCTGGTCTACAACACCGAGCTGGTCCAGCAGCGGGAGCTGCCCGACTCGGTGCTGGACCTGACCGACGCCCGCTGGGCAGGTAAGGTCGCGATCGCTCCGGCCAACGGCTCCTTCCAGGACTTCGTGACCGCCATGCGACAGCTCGAGGGCGACGGGGCGACCGCCGCCTGGCTGCAGGCGATGGCCCGCAACCGGCCCCGCACCTACGCCAACAACAACGCCATCGTCGAGGCGGTGGGGCGCGGCGAGGTGCCGGTGGGGCTGGTCAACCACTACTACAACTACCGCTTCCTGAAGGAGAACCCGGGCACGCCGAGCCGCAACCACGCCTTCGCCGGCGCCGACGCCGGCGCCCTGGTGATCCCCGCCACCGTCAGCGTGCTGGCCGGCAGCGACAAGAGCGAGCAGGCCGCCCGCTTCGTCGAGTTCCTCCTCTCCCCCGAGGCGCAGCGCTACTTCAGCGACGAGACCTTCGAGTACCCGCTGGCGTCGGGGGTCCCGGCCGCCGCCGGCCTGCCCCCCCTCGACACCCTCCGGTCGCCCCCCTCCGACCTCGACCAGCTCGGCGGTGGCCTGCAGCGCACCATCGAGCTGATCCGGTCCAGTGGCTTCGACGGCGTCTGAGCCGCTCCCGCTCGCCGGAGCCGACGCCGCCCGGCCGGCGCCACGCTGGCTGCTGGCCGCCTCGGCGCTGGCCGCCCTGCTGTTCGCCACGCCCCTGGCCTACCTGGTCGTCCATGGCCTTGCCGAGGGCGGCGGGCTCACCGCGACATGGGCCTCCAGCCGCACGCTGGTGCCGCTGGCCCGCAGCCTGGGGTTGGGGGCGGCGGTGGCCGCGGCGGCGGCGCTGCTCGGCACCACCCTGGCCTGGCTGGTGGTGCGCACCGACCTGCCCGGCCGGCGGACCGCCGGCCTGCTGCTGCCGCTGCCGCTGGTGATGCCCTCGTTCATCGCCGCCTTCGCGCTGCTGGCCGCGTTCGCGCCCGGTGGGCTGCTCGCCCGGCTGCTCGTCCCCCTCGGGGTGGAGCGGCTGCCGACCGTCGACGGCTTCTGGGGCGCCTTCTACGTGCTCACCCTGTTCACCTACCCATACGTGTACCTGCCGGTGGCCGCCAGGCTCGGCCAGCTCCCCGCCGCGCTGGAGGAGAGCGCCCGCCTGCTGGGGCGCGGCCCCGCGGGCGCCTTCCGGTCGGTGGTGCTGCCGCAGACGGCCGGGGCGGTGTGGGCCGGGGCGCTGCTGGTGTTCCTCTACACGATCAGCGACTTCGGGGCCGTGCAGCTGCTGCGCTTCCACACCCTGACCAGCTCGATCTACGCCGCGCGGGTGTTCGACCGGGCCACGGCGCTCGCCCAGAGCCTGCTGCTCGGCGCGCTCGCGGTGGCGGTGGTGGCGGTGGAGCGGTCGGTCGCGGGCCGGCGGCCCGCCCGCCTTGCCCACGGCAGCCGCCCCCTGCGGATCGCCCTTGGCCGCTGGAAGGCGCCGGCGGCCATCCTGGTCGCCGGGGTGCTCGCCCTGGCGCTGCTGGCGCCCGTCGGCGTGCTGGCCTTCTGGGCGCTGCGCGGCACCCTGGCGGGCTCGACCAGGGCGGCGGCGCTGGTGGCCGACGCCGGCAGCCTTGCGGTCCCCGCGCTCAACACGGCCGCGATGGCCGCGCTCGCCGCCGTGCTGGCCGTGGTCGCCGTCCTGCCGGTCGCCTACCTCACCGCCCGCCACCGCAGCCGGCTGGCCGCCGGCGCCAACGCCGTGATCGTCGGCGGCTTCGCGCTGCCCGGCCTGGTGGTCGCGCTGGCCCTCACCTTCTGGACGCTGCAGGCGCCGGGACCGGTCGGCGTCCTCTACCAGACGCAGGCCCTGCTGGTGTTCGCCTACGTGGTCCACTTCGGCTCCCAGGCGCTGCGGGCCGGGCAGGTCGCCGTCGCCGCCATCCCCGGCAGGCTGGAGGACGCCGCCCGCACGCTGGGGGCGGGCAGGCTGCGGCGCCTGCTGACGGTGGAGCTCCCCCTGGCGCTGCCTGGGCTGCTGGCAGGGGCCGGCCTGGTGCTGCTGTCGACGATGAAGGAGCTGCCGGCGACGCTGCTGCTGGCCCCGCCGGGCTTCGAGACGCTGGCCACCAAGATCTGGAACGCCACCGAGGACGCCTTCCTGGCCGACGCGAGCCTGGCCGCCCTGCTCCTGCTGCTGCTGTCCGGGGTGCTGACCTGGCTGCTGGTGGTGCGCCGCGGCGATGCGCCCGAGTAGGGTCCCCGAGGTCCCGGCCGGGCGGCTGCGCCGGGCGATGGTGGCGGTCGGGCTGCTGGCCGCCCTCGGCGCGGCGGCCGGGATCCCGGTGCCGGCCGCCCACGGCGCCCAGACCACCGCCGACGAGCCCCAGTACCTGCTCACCGCGATCAGCCTGGCGGAGGACCACGACCTGGACATCGCCGACGAGCTGGCCGCCGGCCGCTGGCGGGCGTTCCACGCCGCTCCCCTGCCGGAGCAGACCAGGCCGCTGGCGTCGGGGCGGCGGCTGAGCCCGCACGATCCGCTGCTGCCGCTGCTGCTGGCGGTGCCGGTGGCGCTGGGCGGCTGGGTCGGCGCCAAGCTGGCGATGGCGGGGGTGGCGGGGCTGCTGGCCGCCCTGCTGCTGTGGACGGCGGTGCGCCGCTTCGGCGTGCCGCCGGGCGTCGCGGCACTGGCCGCCGGCGTCTTCGCCCCGTCGCCCCCGCTGGCGGTCTACGGCAGCCAGCTCTACCCGGAGTTGCCCGCCGCCCTTGCCGTCCTGGCCGCGGTCGCCGCCATCACCGCGCGCCCGAGCGGGCGGGCCACGCTCGCCGCCGGCGCCGCCATCGCCGCCCTGCCGTGGCTGGCGGTCAAGTACGTGCCGGTCGCCGCTGCCCTTGCCCTGGTCGCCACCTGGCGGCTGGAGCGGCTGGGCGGCCGCCGGCGGGCGCTGGCGCTGGTGGCGGGGCTGGCCGTCGCGGGGGTCGCGTTCCTGCTGCTGCACCGCTGGTGGTACGGGGGCTGGACGCCGTACGCAGCCGGCGACCACTTCGTCGGCGGCGAGTTCGCCGCGGTCGGCAGCGACCCCGACTACCTGGGCAGGAGCCGGCGGCTGCTCGGCCTGGTGGTCGACCGCGGCTTCGGCCTCGCCGCCTGGCAGCCGGCCTGGCTGCTGGCCGTGCCGGCGCTGGCCGCCCTCGCCAGGCGACGCCCGCCCGGCTGGGCCGCGCTGGCCGGCCCGCTGCTGGCGGGCTGGCTGGTGGCCAGCTTCGTCGCCCTGACCATGCACGGCTGGTGGTTCCCGGGCCGCCAGGTGGTGGTGGTGCTGCCGCTGGCCGCCGTCGCCGTCGCCTGGTGGGCCGGCCCGGAGGGGTCCGGGCCGGAGGGGTCCGGGCCGGAGGGGTCCGGCCCAGAGGGGTCCGGGGAACCCCGAAGGGGTGCCCTGGTCTCTTGGCTCCAAGGGGGTGCCCCGGTCGGACCGGCCGGTCGGCGGCGGCTGGCCCTTGCCGCGACCGGCGTGGTTGGCGTCGGCGCCTTCCTGTGGCTGGTGGCGGACGGGCTGGGCGGCCGGATCGCCTGGGCGGTGGACGTCTTCGCCACCGGCTACCCGCCGTACCGGGCCTGGCGGCCGCTGCTGCCCGACTACCTCCAGATGCGCTGGTGGACCTGGGCGCTGCACGCCGCCTGGCTGCTGGCCCTCGGCGGCTGGGCGGCGCTCGCCTGGCGGCGTGCCGGGCAGGCGCCGCCGAGCCGCCCAGAGCACGCCGAGCAGGCTGGACAGGGCCGCCGGCCCTCCATAAGCTCCCCGCCGACACGACTTAGGCAGTCCTAATCTGGAGGGGTCATGGGGATCCGCATCCGCCGGGTCGCGGCCGGGCTCGCTCTCGCCCTGACGGTGGTCCTGGCCGGTTGCGGGACGGACGACGGCGCCGGCGTCCGCACGGTGGAGGGTGGCGGCTCCGGCAGCGGCTCGGGTTCGGGTTCGGGCTCGGGCACGGGCGACGGCTCGGCCTCCGGCACCGGCTCCGGCTCGGAGGCGGTGGCCTGCAAGCCGGTCGGCGACGCCAGCAAGGCCGACAGCAAGATCGCCGTCGACCTCGCCGAGTGGTCGGTGCTGCCGGTTCGGCCCGACGCGTCCGCCGGCACGATCACCTTCGAGGCCCGCAACCTTGGCACCGAGCCCCACGAGCTGGTGGTGGTCCGCGCCGCCGACCCGGCGGCGTTGCCGAAGGCCGCCGACGGCACGGTCGACGAGCGGCAACTCCCGGAGGGGGCGTTGATCGGCGAGGTCGAGGCCTTCCCCGCCGGCCAGACCTGCGCCGGCACCTTCGACCTGGCCGCCGGCAGGTACGCGCTGTTCTGCAACCTCCTGGAGACCGAGGCCGACGGCACCGAGCAGAACCACTACGCCAACGGCATGCGCAGCAGCTTCGAGGTGCGCGCCTGAGGCGCCGGGTCGCCGAGCCGCCCAGCCGAAAGCGGGGTCAACCACGAGTACCGTTGCCCGGATCAGCATGGCTCTGCGATCCGGGCAGCCGGCGTTTGCGCGCCGACAGTGCCGGTCCTGCCCGAGCGGCGCTCGGTGCCGGCTTCTCGCTTCACTGCGGTCAGCCCGGCCTGGCCGGGTCCTACGTCCGCTCCACGAGCGTTTCGAGTCTCCCGGCCACTCCGGGCGACCTGCTCCACGAGCTTGGCGAGATTCCTTGCGGCGTTGAGGTCACGGTCGATGACCAGCCCGCACGCCTCGCAGCGGAAGGTGCGCTCGCCGAGGGTGAGCTTGGCTTTGACCCACCCACGATCCGAGCATGTCTTGGACGAAGAAAAGAAGGGGTGGGCCCGCAGCAGCCGGCTTCCCCGCCAGGCCGTCTTGTAGGCGAGCAGGCGACGCAACTCCCCCATGCCACTGTCGCTGATGGCCCGTGCCAGCCGGCGGTTGCGTAGCATCCCGGCGACGTTCAAGTGCTCCACCACAACCGTGCCGTACTTGACCGCGAGGGCCGCGCTCAGCTTGTGAAGTGCGTCGCGGCGCACGTCGGCAGCACGGGCATGCACTCGGCTCAACCGCCGCGAGGTTCGTTCCCGCCGCTTGGAGTCGGGGCGGCGGCGTGACAGCTCTCGGTTCAGCCGCCGCAACCTTCGCAACGAGTGTTCGAGGGCACGAGGATTGGGAACAGTCTGCCCTGTGGACACCACGGCCAGGTGGCGCACGCCAACGTCGACCCCGACCACACCGGCCTTGCCGTTGCTCGCTGGGAGGTGGCGCTTGACCTCGACCGTGAACGCCACGAACCAGCGATCGGCTGTTCGGGTGATGGTGGCCAACCTCAGCATGGAGCCGCGCGTCTCGGCCGTATGCCTTCGGCCGCAACAAGGGCCGTTTCGGACGGTGGCAGCGGTGGCCGTAGCGCGCTGTGGCCGAGCGGCTGCGGCGGCGAAGCCAGCAGCCCAGACCAGCCCAGACAACGGGCTGCTTTTCATGCCCCGGTCCAAACCCCGAAGGCGGCCAGATGCACCTGTTCCTGACCGTGCCGGTCGGCAGCGAGACCTGTGGCCCGCTGCTCACTTCCGACAGCCACTCGCGGTTCGTGGCCGTGCAGCATCCAGGCGAGGGCGGGACCCTGGAGGCGCGGATCAGGGTTGCCCGACAGGTCGAGCCGCACCCTCGGTGGTCTCGGTCTGGCGGAGCGCCGAGGGCGACCCGACCATCGGCCGCTGACGCCCAGCCGCCCTCGATGCGCTGGCGGCCGTGGCGACCCGCGGCGGCCGGGCGTGGAGAAGGACCGGGTCGCCAGGGTCGTGTTCCGCACGTCCCGACCTAGCCGCGGGAGACGCCCGCTGCCGCCAGCGGCCGGTTGGCCGCCGCGGCCGACCGTGGGCGTCCGAGGGCCAGCAGGGCGACGGCACCGGCCAGCAGGTAGAGCCCTGCCTGCCCGTTGAGCACGGCAACCACGCCGAGCCGGTCGCCCAGCAGCCCGGCCAGGAGCATGCCGACGGCCTGCAGGCCGGTGAAGGTGCCGAGGTAGGTGGCGAACACGCGGCCCAGGTAGGCGTCGTCGGCGTTGGCCTGGACCAGGGCGGTCAGGCCGCTGAGGGCGCCGATGCCGGGGACGCCGGCGGCGACGAACAGGCCGACGTAGAGCGCCCCGGCGGTGGTCAGGGCGGGCGCGTTCCAGGTCGCGAGCGCGACCCCGCCGAAGGCCAGCAGGCTCACCCCGAGCAGGCGCCCCGGCGCCAGGCGGCTGCCGGGGCCGACCACCAGCAGGCCGCCGATGATCCCGCCGACCGCCTGGACGCCGCGGAGCAGGCCGACCTCGGCGCCGTCGCCGCCGAGCACGCGGGCCACGAACAGCACGAACAGGACGGTGAAGATGCCCTGGGCGACCGCGGCCAGGGCGCTGACCACCAGACCCCAGCGCAGGCGGCGGTCGCCGGCGGTCACCGCCAGGCCGTCGAGCCACTGCTGGACGAACCTCACCGCGGCGCCGGACGGCGCCGGTCCGCCGGCGATCCGGGCCCGGGAGGGGCGGGCGCGCACGAGGGTGATGAGGGCGGCGCCGACCAGGAACGAGAGCGCGTCGCCGAGCACCAGCCCCGGCAGCCCGGCCACCTCCACCAGCAGCCCGCCGAGGGGGCCGCCCGCCAGGCGGGCCAGGTTGCCGGTGAGCCCGAGCAGGCCGTTGGCGCCGACCAGCTCCCGCTCCCCGACCAGGCTCGGCAGCAGCGCGTTGCGGGCCGGGTCGTTGAGCTGGGCCAGGGCACCTTCGACCGCGATCACCAGGTAGACGATCCACAGCTGCCGCTGGCCGTGGACGGCCAGCAGCGGCAGCAGGAAGGCCGCCTGGGCGAGGCTGACCGCGACCAGCGTGCGCCGCCGGTCCCAGCGGTCGACCAGCACGCCGGCGACCGGGCCGACCAGCAGGCTCGGCAGCAACCCGACGATGAAGACGGTCGCGGTGATCAGGCTCGAGCCGGTCAGCTCCAGCACCCACACCGGCAGGCCGACCAGCAGCAGCCAGTCTCCTGTCTCCGAGACCAGCCCGCCGGCCCACAGCAGGCCGAGGTCGCGTCGGCGCAGCAGCGCCAGGGCGGCCCTCATGCCAGCTCCTCCGGTCGCAGGAACGCCTTGAGGTCGAGGTGGACCGGCCTGGCGCCGTCCGGCGGGTGCTCGCGGGTGAGGCCGATGAACGGGCGGATCGCCCGGTCGAGGGCCTCGACCAGCTCGCGCAGCTCGGCGGCGGTCAGCAGCAGCGAGTAGCCGCTGACGGCGGCGGCGTCGCGCCAGGCCGGATCGACCCGGTCGAGCAGGCCCAGGTAGCGGCGGGCCAGCACGGTGTTCTGCTCGATCTCGATGGCGACCAGCGAGGTCCAGGTCGCCCGCGCGGCCGGGTCGGTCCGCGGGTCGCCGAGCGCCGGGTCCAGCGACAGCCCGGTGTAGGCGAGCCGCCACGGCCGCTCCCGCCCGTCGGTCGCCTCGGCGCGGTCCACCAGCCCGAAGCGGGCGAGCCGGCGGAGGTGGTAGCTGCAGTTGGCGGGCGTCTCGGCAAGGGCCTGGGCGCACTGGCTGGCCGTGCGCGGACCGAACGCCGCCAGCTGGTCGATCAACGCCACCCGCAGCGGGTGCGCGAGGGCGGCAAGGACCTGGACGTCCCGGATCTCCATGCGCCGCTCTGGCATCGCCATCGCCGGCCTCCACATCTGAAAGAGTTCTTTCAGATCTGCAGTGAACCACGCTCCGGCGGAACCTGCAAGAGTTCTTTCAGTTCTTGGGGGGCCAGGTGAGGCCGACGGCGGCGGCCATCGCGTCCAGGTCGGGGCGGACGCCGGCGATCTTGACGACCGCACCGGCGGCCTGGGCGCAGAGCATGCCGAGACCGTCGGCGGCGACCGCCGCCCCGGCGCTGGCGGCCGCGGCGACCAGGCCCTGGCTGCCGGGCCCGTAGTTGCAGTCCAGCACGCGGACACCCCGCCGCAGGCGGTCCTGGCCGGGGACCGGCTCGCCCCCGGCGGTCAGGGTGGTGGCCTGCACCAGCACCTCGGCGGCGGCGACCAGCCCGCCGGCCGACGCCCACCCGGCCGGCTCGGCGTCCGGGCCGGCCAGCCGCACGACCAGGGCGGTCCGCCGCGGGTCGCGGCCGGCCACCGCCAGCGGGGAGGTGGCCAGCCCCTGGTTGTGGCGGGCCTCGGCCAGGCGCGCCCAGGCGAACGCCAGCGCCAGCGCGACCCCGCCGGTGCCGAGCAGCACCGCCGGGCCGGCGCCCGCCCAGCGGGCGTCGCGCAGCCCCAGCTGGCTGCCGAGTGCCCACAGCGCCCCGGCGACGTCGGTGTTGGCGCCGACCAGGCCGCCGGCCCGCGGGAACACCGTGTTGACCGCCCTGAGGCGGTCCGCCGGCCGCTCCAGCTCGTCGACCAGGTCGGCGGCGGCCTCCTTGTGGGGGGTGGTGAGGTTGACCCCGGCGAGCGTCCCCGCCCTGACCTCGGCCAGGCGCGCCGGCAGCTCCTCCGGCCGGGTCGGGCGGGCCAGGTAGGTCCAGTCCCGCAGGCCGGCGGCGCGGTAGGCGGCCTGGTGCAGGGCGGGCGAGAGGGTGTGGGTGAGCGGCCAGCCGAGCACGGCGGCGACGGGCACGGCTACAGCAGCCCCTTCGCCCTTGCTTCGGCCTTGAGCCGCTCGAACTCCTGGTAGCTGGCGGTGAACGCGTGTTCGCCGTTCTTGGAGGCCAGCACGTAGTACAGCCAGTCGCCGGCGGCCGGCTGCAGGGCGGCGCGGATCGACGCCTCCCCCGGCGCGGCGATCGGGGTCGGCGGCAGGCCCGTGTGCCGGTAGGTGTTGTAGGGCGAGTCGGTCGCCAGGTCGTCGGCGGTCAGGCGCCGGTTGCCGGCGTGGACGGCGTAGGCGACGGTGGCGTCGACCTGCAGCAGCTGGTCCCTGCGGAGCCGGTTGTAGATGACCGTTGCCACCTTTGGCCGGTCGGCGTCGACCTTGGCCTCGCGCTCGATCATGCTGGCCACGATCAGGACCTGGTAGGCGCTGAGCTTCTGGGGCGCCGCGGCCAGCTCGTAGCCGGACAGCACGATCTGGAGCTGGTCGATCATGTCCTGCAGCACGGTCACGGCGGTGTCGTCAGGCTCGATACCGTAGGTGTCGGGGAACAGCATCCCCTCCAGCGAGGCGACCTTCTTGGGCCGGTAGGGCACGATCAGGCGCCGGCTCTTGACGGCCCGCTCGAGCTCTGCCTTGGTGAACTGCCTGGTGGCGGCGATCCGGTCGATGATCTGCTCGACGGTGAAGCCCTCGGGGATGGTGAAGGGCACGCCGACGCTCGGGCCCTTGGCGAGGAGGTCGAGGACCTCGTCGATGCTCATGCCGGTGACCAGCTGGTAGGTGCCCGGCTTCAGCAGGCTGTCGAGGCCGCGTTCGGCGGCCACCGCCCGGAACTCGCCGACGCTGCCCACCACCCCGGCGTCGCGGAGGGCACGGCCGATGTCGACGCTGCTCTCCCCCGAGGCGACCGTGATCGTCACCGGCAGGCCGGCCGGGACCTCCGGGTCTCGGTCGGTGGTCAGGCGCAGCGCCTGGTAGACCACGCCGCCGGACACGGCCAGCAGCAGCACCATCACCACGATGCCGCGTCGCCGTCGCCGCCTGCGCTGCCGCCGCTCCGCTCGGCTCACTCGGGCTTGCCCTCACGCGTCCGGGCAACGTCCAGCCAGGTCTGCAGGAAGACGCTGGCCGCGACCTGGTCGACCACCGCCCGGCGGGCGCGGCGGCGCACCCCCCCGCCGACCAGGGTCCGTTCGGCCGCCACGGTCGAGAGGCGCTCGTCGGCGAGCCGGAAGTCCAGCCGGGGCAGGCGGGTGGCCAGCTCGGCCAGGTAGCGGCGTACGGACTTGGCGGCGGGGCCCTCCCGGCCGTCGAGGGTGAGCGGCAGGCCGACGACCACGGTGCCGGCGTCGTGCTGGGCGGCCAGGGCGGCAAGGGCGCTGGCGTCCTCGTCCGGTGTGCGGCGTGGCAGGGTCGCAAGCGGGCTGGCCACCGTGCCGGTCGGGTCGGAGACGGCGACACCGAGGCGCCGTGCGCCGACGTCGAGGGCGAGGACGCGGCCCGTCATCCCATGGAGCCCCCGCTCCCCCCCGATAGGACGAAGCGGTCGAGGAACCGGCGGCGGATCTCGGTGGACTTCATGGCTTGGACCTCAGCCGGCCCCGCTCCCCGGTTCGACCAGCCGAGCTCGCAGCTCCGCCTCCCGCTCGGCCATCGCCGTCTGGCCTTCCTCGAGGGCGTCGGCCAGGCGCACCCGCCAGTCGGCGGCCAGGCGCAGGGTGCGCTCGGCGAGCGACTGCGGGGCGAGCTTCTCGGCCTGCTTCGACGCCCAGCGCGTGGCGCCCACGCCGATGGCGGCGCCCATGCCGAGCCCGACCAGGCCCCAGAAGATCCGTTTCACCTTCTCACCGCCGCCTCCTGAAGCGGCCGCGGCGGGAGGACGGCTCGCCCTCGCCGGCCCTGCCTGCGGCCCTGCGCAGCCCGTAGGCGAACGCGCTCAGCCGCACCAGCGGGCTGGAGATCGTCTCGGAGACCACGTTGACCATGTGGCCGACCGAGCTGGTGACGCCCTCGGCGGTGGCCAGGATGCCGTCGACCCGGCCGAGCTCCTGGTTGACCAGGGACACGGTGGTGTTGACCTGCCCGAGCAGCGGCACGGTCTCCTTGGTGACCCCGTCGATCAGGTCCTTGGTCGAGGTGAGCACGCGGAACACGTTGGCCAGCACCACGCAGAGCACGACCACCATGGCGCCGACCAGGAAGGCGACGATCGTCCAGGCGATGGCCAGCAGGCTCACGGGCTCCGCTCCTCGTTGTCCGTCCGGTCCGGAACTTCCAGCTTAGCCGCTCCATACCTGCCAGAGCCTTGGACCTGCGGGACGCCGGCGGCTGGGGAGGCCGCCGGGGAGTCTATCGCTGTTCGGAGCCGTCTAGAGAGCCGGTCAAGTATCCCGTCCTGGGCGGAGTGCGTGGCCGCCGGGGGCGGCGCGCAAGGTGCGGGGCTGCAGGCATGGTCGTCGCCGCATGCGTCGCCGGCTACATGCCCGCCTCGCTAGAGGACGAAGTCCCGCGGGCGGACCAGCAGCAGGGCGATGACCGCGCCGGCGGCGGCCAGGACGGCGCCGGCCAGCAGGATCTCATCCAGCGCCGCCGCGTAGGCGGCGGCGTCGCCGACCCGCGCCGGCACCAGCGTCCCGAGCGCGGCGATGCCGGTGGCGATGCCGATCTGCCGGAAGGTGTTGTTGACCCCCGAGGCCATGCCGCTGCGGGTGGTGGGCACGACCCCGAGCGCGGCGTAGGTCACCGCCGGGTTGGCCAGGCCGATGCCGACGCCGGCGATCAGCAGTCCGGGCAGCAGCTGCGTCCACGGCGTGGACGCGTCGAGGCCCCGCATGGCCAGCAGCCCCACCGCGCTGAGCAGCATCCCGCTCGACAGGCCGAACCGGACCGGCAGCAGCGTCGCGAAGCGCCCGCCGAGGATCGACATCAGGAAGGCGGCCACCGACAGGGGCATGAGCTGCAGCCCGACCGCGGTCGGGGTGGCGCCGGCCGCATCGATCAGGAACAGCGTCAGGTACAGGAAGGGGCCGAAGCTGGAGGCGGCAAAGACCAGGACCGTCAGCGAGGCCCCGGTGAAGGTGGGGGTGGCGAACAGTCCGAGGTCGAGCATGGGGTGGCGCTCGCGCCGCTCGATCCAGGCGAAGGCGGCCAGCAGCACGGCCGCGGCGGCGAAGCTGCCGACCACGGCGGCGCTGCCCCATCCGAGCGCGTCGCCGCGGGAGAGCGCGAAGACGCCGAGGAACAGGCCGGCGCTGAGGGTGAGCGTCCCGCGCCAGTCGACGGTGCGGGCGGCCGGGTCGCGGGACTCCCGCAGGTGGCGCACGGCCGCCGGGAGCGCGACGAGCGCGACCACGACGTCGACCGCGAAGACCGCGCGCCAGCCGAACGCCTCGGTCAGCAGGCCGCCCTCCAGCGGCCCGATCGCGAAGGCCGCCGCGATCGAGGCCCCCCACATGCCGAGGGCGCGGGCCCGCGCCGGGCCGGTGAAGTCCTGGGCGAGCAGCGCCAGCGAGGACGACAGCAGCACCGCGGCCGCCAGACCCTGGGCGGCCCGCCCGACCACCAGCGCCAGCGGGGACGGCGCCAGCGTGCACAGCGCCGACGCGGCGGCGAAGCCGCAGAGGCCGGTCAGGAACAGCCGCCTGCGTCCCAGCAGGTCGGCCAGGGTGCCGGCGGTGAGCAGGGTGGCGGCCAGCGCCAGCGAGTAGCCGCTGACCACCCATTGCAGGACGTCAAGGTCGGCGCGGAGGTCGCTGCCGATGTCGGGGAGGGCGACGCTCGGCGCGGAGACGTTGAGCAGCAGGACCCCGGTGGCCAGGCACACCACCAGCAGCGTCCAGCCCCGCTCCGCCCGGGTCCGCACCTGGGGCGCCGCGGCGGGCACGGCGCGGGAGAGGCCCGTCACCGGCTGGTTCGAGCGGGCTCGGCGCCCTCCAGCTCGAAGGCCAGCTCGTCCACGTAGCACCACCACCAGTCCTCGCCGGGCTCGTAGGAGCGCATCACCGGATGGCCGCTGGCCTGGAAGTGCCTGGTGGCGTGCTGGTTCTTGGAGTTGTCGCAGCAGCCGACGCGCCCGCAGCCGGTGCAGAGCCGAAGGTGCACCCAGGTGTCCCCCACCTCGAGGCACGCCTGGCAGCCGGGCGCGTCGGCGCTGCGCACGTGGATCTGGTCGAGGTGGGTGCACGTGTCCGCCATGGGTCCTCCTGCGTCGTCCTGCCGCTCGATGCAGCACAGCGTCACCGGGCGGCGGATCATTCCCTCGTGCTGGCAAGCTCGACGATGTCGCCCGGCTCGAACAGGTCCATGAAGCCCGCCATGGCGGCGCGCCTGGCCTCCTCGCCGAGCGTCGGCAGCAGCAGGACGCTCTCGCCGTAGGCGGCGATGTCCTGGACCGCCCAGGCGCAACGGTAGTAGGCCAGCAGGCACCGGTCGATCCTCGCCTTGCCATACCCCTGGAAGAAGCGGGCGGTGTCGCGCGGCCGCACCAGCCCGTGACCGATGCCGCCCACCACGAACATCAGGTCGCGCTCCCTCGGCGCCAGGACCGCCTCGTCCCAGTCCACGATCCAGAGCTGCTGGTCGGCGTCGATCAGCACGTTCCAGGTGTGCAGGTCGGCATGGCACAGCACCTGCGGGAACCGCCCGCGGGCGAGTTGCCGCCCCAACCCGTCCGCCCGCTCGACCAGCCGCTGGATGACGTCGTGCCTGGTCCGCCAGAACCCCGCCAGCTCCGCCGCCACCGGGTCGTGGGTGGCCCGGGTGGCCAGCAGCGCCTCCAGCTGGGGGAGCAGCTCGCGCCTGGACGGCCGGAAGGCCTCCCGGCCGACCATCCCGGTCAGCTCCCGGGTCGGCGGCACGGCATGGATCTGCCTGAGCGTGTCGCCCAGCTGGCGCCAATGCGCCGGCGACAACCCGACCTCGGCGCCCGGGCCGGCCCGCAGCAGGGGAAACAGCGCCAGCGCGAAGCGGCCCACCGGGACGTAGGGTGCGCCCGCGCCGGTGGCGAGCGGCGCGAGGACGTGGGGCACGCCAAGGCGGTGGAGATGCCCGGGGACCGCCGCGCCGGGCATGGGGCCCGCGCCGGCGCGGACCTTGAGGAAGTAGCGGGGCCCCTGCGCCGCCTGGACGCGGTAGGCCCACGAGGCGGCGTCGTTGCCGACCGGCAGGAAGCGCAGCGAGGCGACCCGGATCCCATAGCTGTCGCGCAGCGTCTCGATGATGGTGCCGTCGGCGAGCCCTGGTGCCGCACCTGCCGCCATCAGGTGGCCTGCGGCGGCTCCTGGGCGGGCGGCTCGGCTCGCCGCTCGCGCCAGGCGTCGGCGAGGGCCCGCTCGCTGCCCTGGTCGGAGGGCCGGTAGTAGCCGCCGCGGAGGCCTTCCGGCAGGTAGCGCTGCGCCACCCAGTGGTCCGGGTGGTCGTGGGGGTAGGCGTAGCCGACGCCGATGCCGAGCTTGCGTTCGCCCGGGTGGGAGGCCGACTGCAGGTGGCCGGGGACGCGGCCGGCGCCGGCCTCCTCCAGCTCCCTGGCCGCCGCGGCCAGCGCCAGGTAGGCGCTGTTGGACTTGGGGGCCAGCGCCAGGTAGACGACCGCCTCGGCCAGGTTGAGGCGCGCCTCCGGGAGGCCGACGAACTCCAGCGCCTGGAAGGCGGCGACCGCGACCGGCAGGGCCTGCGGGTCGGCCAGGCCGATGTCCTCGCTGGCCGAGATCACCAGCCGGCGGGCGATGAAGCGGGGGTCCTCGCCGGCCTCGATCATGCGGGCCAGCCAGTACAGGCCGGCCTGGGGGTCGGATCCCCGCAGCGACTTGATGAAGGCCGAGATCACGTCGTAGTGGTCGTCGCGGCCATAGCGCTGGAGGCTCGCTCCCAGCGCGGCCTCCACGTCGTCGAGGCGGACCACGATGCCGGTCGTGCTCGTGCTGCTGCCGTTGCCGCCGTCGCCACCGCTTCCGCCGTCGGCCCGGGCCTGGCGGGCCCGACCGTCGGCCAGCGCCACCGCCACCTCGAGGCTGGTCAGCACCTGGCGGCCGTCGCCCGCCGACCGCTCGACCAGGAGCGCCAGCGCGTCGTCCTCGGCGGTGGCGTGCTCGGCGTCGAGCCCGCGCCGGACCAGCTCGGCCAGGTCCTCAGCGGTCAGCGGCTCGAGGCGGAACAGCGTCGAGCGCGACAGCAGCGGGGCGTTGACTTCGAAGTACGGGTTCTCCGTCGTGGCCCCGATGAGCGTCAGCGTGCCGTCCTCCACCGAAGGGAGCAGCGCGTCCTGCTGCGCCTTG
>DASYRU010000457.1:0-11982 GCA_036004165.1 Actinomycetota bacterium | reverse complement strand
CTGGCGGTGGTGGGCGCCGCGTTCGTGCTCGCCTGGGCGGCCGAGGCGGCCCAGCTGGACGTCTCCGCCAGCCTGGCGATCGGCGTCCTCGCCCTGATCGCGGTCCTGCCCGAGTACGCGGTCGGCTTCGTGTTCGCCTGGCAGGGCGGCAACGACGTGGAACAGTTCGGCCCCGGCTGCCGGGCGCCGGACGCCGCGGGCGAGTCGAGCTGCTCGCTGGTGCTGGCCAACATGACCGGCGCCAACCGGCTGCTGATCGGCATCGGCTGGTCGATGATCGTGTTCGTCGCCTACCTGCAGTGGCGACGGCGCGGCGAGCGGCATGCGGGCGTCACCATGGGTCGCTCCAAGTCGGTGGAGCTGACCTTCCTGGCGATCGCCTGCGCCTACTCGCTCACCCTGCCGCTCAAGCGCACCATCACCCTGGTCGACGCGGTCGTCCTGGTCAGCATCTTCATCGCCTACACCCTGCGGATCTCCAGGGCACCCCAGTCCGAGCCGGAGCTGATCGGGCCGTCGGCCTTCATCGGCGGCCTCCCGAAGCGGCGCAGGCGCGCCAGCGTCCTGGCGATGTTCGTGTTCGCCGGGGTGGTGATCCTGCTGGTCGCCGAGCAGTTCGCCGAGTCACTGGTCGCGACCGGCCAGGAGTTCGGGGTGAGCGAGTTCCTGCTGGTCCAGTGGCTCGCCCCGCTGGCCTCGGAGGCGCCGGAGCTGCTGGTCGCCGGGCTGTTCGCCTGGCGGCTGAAGACCGACGAGGCGCTGACGACGCTGGTGTCGTCCAAGGTCAACCAGTGGACGCTGCTGGTGGGCACGCTGCCGCTGGTGTTCGCGATCGCCTCCGGCAGCCTGAGCGGCCTGCCGGTGGATCCCGCGCAGCGGGAGGAGCTGCTGCTGACCGCCGCCCAGACGGTGTTCGCGGTGGCCATCCTGGTCAACCTGTCGATCTCGCTCAACGAGGCGTTCGCCCTGTTCGGCCTGTTCTGGGCGCAGTTCATCCTCGGCGCGGTGGCGCCGCCGTCGGTCAGGGGGATCGAACGGATCGTCCTGTCGGTGGTCTACATCCTGCTCGGGCTGTTCCTGCTCGCGCGCCGCTTCGGCGCCTTCCGCGAGCGGATCCGTGACGGCCTGCGCACCCCCTACTCGGAGCTGGAACCCGAGGCGACCGCGGCCCAGCAGGCTCAGACGAAGTAGAAGGTCAGCGCCAGCACGGCGTACACGGCCAGCAGCTGCAGGCCCTCGAACCAGGTGGACTCCCCGTCCTGGGTGACCACGTTGGCCACGATCACCGCCAGGAAGATCGCGCTGACCTCGAAGCCGTTGAAGACCAGCGCCATCGGGAACGGGCCGACCACGAACGACAGCAGCACCAGTACCGGGGCGGCGAACAGGGCGATCTGCGCCGCGGAGCCGACCGCGATGTTCACCGCCAGGTTCATCTTGTCGCGCATGGCGAAGTAGATCGCCACCCAGTGCTCGGCGGCATTGCCGACGATCGCGACCACGATGATCCCGACGAAGAACGGCGAGAGGCCGATCTGCTCGGCGGCCTCGGTGATCGAGCCGACCAGGATCTCCGACATCACCCCGACCGCCACGCCGGCGATCGCCAGCATCACCACGCTGCGGCGCACCGACCAGGGCTCGGCGACGTGGTCCTCGGTCTCGTGGGGAGGGTTGAACAGGTCACGGTGGGTCCGCAGCGAGAACCACAGCCCGCCCGCGTAGGAGGCCAGCAGCACCAGCGCCACCCCGACCGACAGCGCCTGCAGGTCGTCGGGGAAGTGCACCGCCCGGTCGGTCGGCTTCGGCAGCCCGGCGCCGGCGACCAGCTCGAAGATCGCGGGCATCACCAGCACGATCGCGGCCAGCAGCAGCATCAGCGACTGGGCGCTGGCGGCGGTGCGGTCGAAGTGCTGGCGCTGCCGGCGGATGCCGCCGACGAGCATCGCCGCGCCCATCACCAGCAGGATGTTGCCAAGGATCGAGCCGACCAGGGAGGCCTTGACGACCTCCTGCAGGCCCTGCTGCAGCGCGAAGAAGCCGATGATCAGCTCTGGGGCGTTGCCGAAGGTGACGTTGAGGAACCCGCCGATCCCCGGGCCGGAGCGGGCCGCCAGCTCCTCGGTGGCGCGGCCCATCAGCGCCGCGGTCGGGATCACCCCGAGCGCGGCGGCGAAGAAGATCAACGTGGCGCTGGCGTGGGCCAGCTCCAGCCAGATCGCCACCGGGATCAGCGGCACCAGCAGGTACGGCCAGCCGTCCCCGCTCAGCAGGAAGCGCCGCAGCCTCGAGCCCGGCTTCGCCTCGGTGGTGGTGGCCATCTGCCCCTCCTAGGCGGGGTCTCCAGCCTCGCAGAACACCGCCATGCTGGCCGTGAAGGTGTGCAGGAAGTTGCGGCCGCCGACCGGGCCGAGCTCGCCCTGGGCGAAGAAGCCGGCGGTGGGCACGCGGTCGGTGGCGGCGGCGACCTTGGCGGCGTCGTGGTCGGGCTCGCCGAAGAAGCGGCGGCCGCGGCCGTTGCAGGAGAACAGCAGCACGCCCCGCGGCCGCCAGCTCGGCACCGGCGCCAGCAGCAGCTCCAGGTCCTCGTCGGCCGAGGCGGCGTCGCGGACGTGGAACTGGAGGGTCTGGCCGACCTCGACACTGTCGCCGACCGCGATCGAGCCGCTCTCCTGGTCGATTCCCAGCAGCCCCCTGACCAGGAAGTCGCCCCGCTCGAAGCTGGCCTTGTGCTCGTCGATCACCTGGCCGACCTGGAGGCCGCCGCCGCGCAGCAGCGCCTGCTCGCGCGGGTCGAGCGCGGCCAGCAGCTGGCGCAGGCGGTCCACGGCCGAGCGGCCGCCGAGCTCGTGGACGATGTTGCCCTCCCCGCGGGTGACCGCGAACGGCGTGCCGACCGGCCGGCAGCCCTGGCTGACCACCGCCCGCACCTCGACCGGGCCGACCAGGGCGACCCCGACCGCGCCGCCGTCGACCACCTCGGTGCCGGCGACCAGCCGGTGCCTGCCCGGCTCGCCGGCGCCGGAGACCATGCCGCCGATCACCGGCAGGCCGGCCTGCTCCTCGTTGAGGCGCTCGAGGAAGCTGTCGGCCGGGAAGGTGAACGGGTCGGCCAGCAGCAGCACGCTGGACCGCTCGCCTGGCGCGAAGGTCGGCCAGCCGGTGATCCCGAAGCCCTCCTCCAGCGGCACCACCCGCAGGGTGAACGGGCGCACCTCCACGCCGGGCAGCCGCGCCATCCAGACCGCCAGCCCCGGCGTCTCCTCCAGCTCGCGGGCGCCGCCGATCACACCCTGGGCGGTGCAGGCCAGGATCGCCGAGCTGCCGGTCCGCTCGGAGAGGCTGAGCGCGATGCCGGCGGCGGCCTCCGCGTGCTCCATGGAGAAGAAGCAGACGACCAGGTCCGGCGCGGCTCCGAGCTGGGCCATGGCGGCGGGAATGGCCTCGTCGAGGGCCCGCTGGTGGTCGGAGGCGGCGGAGACGGCGGCACCGAAGGCGAGCATGGACCAAGGCTACCTTGTCCGGTCGCTGCTAGGCGCCGGCGCCGACCCATTCGAAGTGGCCGCCGTAGGGACGCAGCCAGCGGCCGCCCCAGGTGAAGCCGTGGCGTGCCATGGCCTTGACCAGCCGCTGGTCGGTGACGGGACGGCGTCCGGGCGGGTTGGCGGCCACGTTGAGGGCGACCGCGATCCCCCAGGCGTGCCTCGACAGGCGGCCGTCGCCCTCCCGCTGCAGCCGCCTGCTCCAGCAGCCGCCGCGGCGCTGGAAGTCGGCCGCGTCGACCAGCCCGCCGAGCCGCTGCTGCTGGAGATCTGCCATGGCGGCGGCGAGGTCGTCGATCACCAGCCGGTGGCAGCTGACCCGTCCCAGCACGGGCAGGTCCCGGGTGACGATGTTGGCCCTCGTCCAGGCCGGGTCCGGCTGCCCCCGGTGCAGGCTCGGCACGGCGAACTCGCCGAAGCGGACCTTGACCAGGCCGAGCGGCAGCCCGCCGTTGCCGCCGCGAAGGAACTGCTGGTCGTCGGGGTCGCGGAAGCGGATCGGACGGCCCAGCAGCAGGCCGCGCATGGCCACCTCGAAGTCCTGCCGCGGCCCGCGCGGCTTCACCAGCAGGTAGCTGGCCGTGGAGATGCCGTAGCGGCGGGCCAGGTCGCTGTCCATGGCGGCCTCGTAGCCGCCGAGCAGCACGTCGTCGACCACCCCGCCGACCCTGAGGGGACGGTGGCCGGCGAGCCGCAGCAGGCCGCCGGCCTGCAGGTGGCGCAGCTTCGCGCCGGTCCGCGACAGCACCACGCCCTTCTCCAGCTGCCCGGTCAGCTTCACCCCCGGCCGGCCGACGGCGGCGGCGTAGGCGCCCGGGTCGACCGCCATCGCCTCCATCGGGACCGCCCGGTAGCCGCGGCGGGTGCTGGCGACCGGGAGCTGGCGGGTGCGGACGGCGCTGATCGTGGCCACCCTGGTGGAGTCGCGGACCAGCCCGACCTCGCGTTCGGTGAAGCCGCCGAAGGCCCAGATCAGCACCTGGCCGCGGAACGCGCCGAGGCCGGTGGCCTGGGCGCCGGCCACGCGCATGCCGGCCTGGTTCGGCCCTGCTCCTGCCGGGCCGCTCCACCGGGCCACGAACACGACCCAGCCGGCGACGAACACCGCCAGCCCGGTCAGGATCGCCAGCGCCCGCCCTCGCGCGGTCATGCGCGATCTCCCTTCTCGTTACGCCTCAGCGTAACTATCGGGAAACGCCAAGCACCAGTGAACCGCGACCTTGTTCATCGATCCGATATCGAACGGAAGGTTCAGAACGCCGCGAGCAGGGCGGGGTCCTCGAGCAGGTCGCGGAGGTGGGCGAGGAAGCGCGCCGCGTAGGCGCCGTCGACGATGCGGTGGTCGAAGGAGACCGAGGCGGTCATCAGCTGGCGGACGGCGAGCTGGCCGTCGACCACCCACGGCCGGGGCGCGATCAGCCCGGTGGCGAGGATGGCGCACTCCGGCTTGTTGATGATCGGCGTGCCGGTCTCCACCCCGAACCCGCCGACGTTGGTGATCGTGATGGTCCCGCCGGTGAGGTCGGCCGGGGCAGCCTTGCGCTCCCTTGCCAGGTCGGCGAGCCGCGCCAGCTCCCCCGCCAGCTCGAGGATGCCGAGGGTGTCGGCGTCCTTGACGTTGGGCACCAGCAGGCCGCTCGGGGTGTCGGTGGCGATCCCGAGGTGCACGTAGCCCTTGACGACGATCTCGCCGGCCTGCTCGTCCCATGAGGAGTTCATCAGCGGGTACTGGCGGACGGCGACGCAGAGCGCCTTGGCGACGACCGCCAGCGGGGTGAGCTTGAGGTCGGCCGCGGCGGGCAGGGCCCGCAGCCGCGCCCGCAGCGCCATCAGCTCGGTCGCGTCGACGGTGAGGAACTCGGTGACGTGCGGGATGGAGAACACCGAGGCGGTCATCGCGGCGGCGATCTGCTTGCGGGTGCCGCGGACGGCGATGCGCTCCTCGGTCCGCTCCCTGCCGGCCCGCCCGACGCCGGAGGGGGCCAGCGGGGCGGCCTCCTCCGCGCCGCCCGCGCGGTCGACGTCGTCGCGGGTGATGCGGCCGTCCTTGCCGGTGCCGGCGATCACGGCCAGGTCGACGCCGCGGTCCTTGGCGTACTTGCGCACCGGCGGGGTGGCCCGTGGCCGCTGGCCGGCCGGCCCGGCGGGGGCCGGGGTGGTGGCGCCGCCGTTGGACCGGGGGACGAGCCGCCGGCGGCGGACCTGCTGCCGCTCCCCCGGCCCGACCAGGGTCGCCTGCTGCTCCGGCTGCGCTTCCGGTTCGGCCGCCTGCGGCTGCGGGGTGCCGCCGTCGACCTCGACGCTGAGCAGGGTGGCGCCGACGTCGAGGGTCTCGCCCTCGGCGGCGTGCAGCTTGATCACCGTGCCGCCGTAGGGCGCCGGGATCTCCACCACCGCCTTGGCCGTCTCCACCTCGACGATCGGCTGGTTCAGGGCGATGGTGTCGCCCTGCTGGACCAGCCAGCGCACCACCTCGCCCTCGGTGAGCCCTTCGCCGAGGTCGGGAAGCTTGAACTCGCGCTCAGCCACCTCGCCTGGCCTCCTGGTCTAGAAGTCGAGGGTCCGCTGGACGGTCCACAGGACCCGGTCGACGCCGGGCAGGTGGGCCTCCTCGAGCCTGGCCGGCGGGTAGGGGATGTCAAGGCCGGTGCAGCGCAGCACGGGCGCCTCCAGGTGGAAGAAGGCGGCCTCGGTGACCCGCGCGGCCACCTCGGCGCCCATGCCGAGGAACTCCGGCGCCTCGTGGACCACCACCATGCGGCCGGTCCTGCTGGCGGAGGCGACCAGGGTCTCCTCGTCCAGCGGGACCAGGCTGCGCAGGTCGATCACCTCCAGCGAGCCGACGCCCTCCTCCTGGGCGGCGTCGGCGGCGTCCAGCGCCACCTTGACCATCGGGCCGTAGGCGACCAGGGTCAGGTCGTCCCCCGGCCGCAGCACCTTGGCGGTGCCGATCGGCTCGGTGGCGACCGGCAGGTCGACCTCCTGCTTGGCCCAGTAGCGCCGCTTCGGCTCCAGGAAGATCACCGGGTCGTCGTCCTGGATCGACTGGCGCAGCAGCGAGTAGGCGTCGGCCGCCGAGGAGGGGGTGACGACCTTGAGGCCGGCGGTGTGGCAGTAGAGGGTCTCCGGGCTCTCCGAGTGGTGCTCCACCGCGCCGATGCCGCCGCCGTAGGGGATGCGGCAGACCACCGGCATGGCCTGGGCGCCCTTGGAACGGTTGCGGTACTTGGCCAGGTGGCTGATGACCTGGTCGAGGGCCGGGTAGCTGAAGCCGTCGAACTGCATCTCCGGCACCGGCCGGTAGCCGCGCAGGGCCAGCCCGATGGAGACGCCCATGATGCCCGACTCGGCCAGCGGCGTGTCCATCACCCGGTGCTCGCCGAAGTCCTTCTGCAGCCCGTCGGTGATCCGGAAGACGCCGCCGAGGGTGCCGACGTCCTCGCCGAGCAGCACCACCCGGTCGTCGGCCTCCATCGCGTCGCGCAGGGCGGTGTTGAGCGCCTTGGCCATCGTGATCTGCGCCATGCCGGCCTCCTCACGCCTCCGAGGCGAACTGCGCCTCGAACTCCTCGAACCGTCGCCACTGGCTGCGCAGCGTGGCCGGTGGGTCGGCGTACACGTGGTCGACCAGGTCGGAAAGGGGCGGGTCGGGCAGGTGCTCGACCGCGGCCCGCACCTCGGCCGCCACCCGGTCGGCCTCGGCCTGGACGTCGCGTTCCAGCTCCTCGCTGAACAGCCCCGCCTTCTCCAGGAAGGCCCGGTAGCGGCCGATCGGCTCGCGGGCCTTCCAGGTGTCGAGCTCGTCGACGGTGCGGTAGCGGGTCGGGTCGTCGGTGGTGGTGTGGGCGCCCAGCCGGTAGGTGATCGCCTCGATCAGGGTGGGGCCGCCGCCGTCACGCGCGCGGTCGGCGGCGGCCTTGGTGACCGCGTAGACGGCGAGCACGTCGTTGCCGTCGACCTGCACCCCTGGGAAGCCGAAGCCGAACGCCCGCTTGTAGACGGGCGCGGCCATCTGCTTGCTGAGCGGCACCGAGATCGCCCACTGGTTGTTCTGGCAGAAGAACACCACCGGGGCGGCGTTCACGGCGGCGAAGTTGAACGCCTCGTTGGTGTCGCCCTCGCTGGTGGCACCGTCGCCGAAGTAGGCGGCCACGCACAACTCGGCCCCGTCCCACTTGGCCCCGATGGCGTAGCCGACCGCGTGCAGCGCGTGGGTGCCGATGGGGATCGAGTACAGCCCCAGGTGATGCTCCTGAGGGTCCCAGCCGGAAAGGCTCGCACCGCGGAACAGCGCCAGCACCCGCAGCACCTCCATGCCGGCGCGGACGTAGATGACGCCGTGCTCGCGGTAGGAGGGGAACACCCAGTCCTCGGGGCCGAGCGCCCTGGCGCTGCCGACCTGGGCGGCCTCCTGGCCGAGGCACGGCGCCCAGATGCCGAGCTGGCCCTGGCGCTGCAGGTTGTTGCCCTCGACGTCGATGCGCCTGACCACCACCAGCTGCCGGTACAGGTCGCGGAGGCCGTCCTCGGAGAGGTCGACCTCGTAGGTGTCGTGTTCCAGGAGCGCGCCGTCTTCGGCGAGCAGCCGAACCTGCTCGTCGCTGTGGTCCATGTCCGTGTCTCCCGCGTCGGTCCGCGCTGCGGACGCCCCTGCCACGTCGGGCAGTGCCGTCGAGCGATGCCAGAACGGACAACCGGGCGGCGCTGCCCACGCTGATCCTACCGGTTCCCGGTTGCGCCGCTCACGGCTCCTTCCTGGCGAGCCCGTCGTCGCGGCCGAGGGAGCCGAGCTCGGCGATGTCGCTCGGCGAGATGAGCGCCACCCCCCAGTCGAGGCCGACACGGAAGCGGCGGCCCCAGGTCGGCATGGCGGCCAGGTGGTAGCTGCGGGTGATGAACCAGGCGGGGAAGCCGGAGATGGGGACGCCGAGCACGCGGCCGACGCCCTTGAACCGGCCGAGGTTGACCAGCAGGCCGAGACCCCGGTAGTCGAAGCGGTGCCGCTCGGCCTCGCCGAGCGAGGCGGCGACATTGGCGGCGCACGCCTTGGCCTGGCGGAGGGCGTGCTGGGCGGTCGGCGGGGCCGGCCGCTCCGGATGTGCGGGGTCGGGCACCGCGGCGGTGTCACCGAGCGCGTAGACGTCGTCGCGGCCGCGGACGGCGAGGTAGCGGTCGACCAGCAGGCGGCCGCGGTCGTCGGTGGGCAGGCCGATCGTGCCCACCAGCGCCTGGGGCGTGACCCCGGCCGTCCACACCAGGGTGCGGGTGGCGAGCTCGTCGCCGTCGGTGAGGCTGACCCGGTCGGGCCCGACCTCCTTGACCCCGGTCTCCAGGCGGACCTCGATGCCGCGCTCGCGCAGGATGCGCAGGACGACGCGGCCGAGGTCGCGGCCCAGCTCCGGCATGATCATCGGGGCGACGTCGGCCAGGATCCAGCGGACGTCGCGCGGGCGCAGGCCCGGGTAGGCGTGCAACGCCCTGCTGGTGAGCGTCTGCAGCTCGGCGACCAGCTCGGTGCCGGCGTAGCCGGCGCCGACGACCACGAAGGTGCAGCGCTGGGCCCGCTCTGCCGGGTCGTCGGTGGCGTCGGCCAGCTCCAGCTGGCGCAGCACGTGGTTGCGGAGGTAGATGCCTTCCGGGAGGGTCTTGAAGCCGCGGGCGTGCTCGGCCAGGCCGGGGATGCCGGGCAACCGCGATACCGAGCCGGTCGCCAGCACCAGCCGGTCCCATGCCAGGGTCCGGTCCGGCCCTTCCGGTGGGGCGACGGTCACCGTCCGCCGGTCGACGTCGAAGCCGGTGGCCCGGCCGATCAGCAGCCGGGTGCGGCGCAGCACCCGGCGCAACGGGACCACCACGTGCCGCGGCTCGATGGTCCCCGACGCCGCCTCCGGCAGCAGCGGCGTGTAGAGCATGAAGTTCTCCGGGCTGACCAGCACGATCTCGGCGCTGCCTGCGGGCAGCCTGCGCTCCAGGTAGCGGGCGGTGTACATGCCACCGAAGCCGCCGCCGACCACCACCACCGTGGCCCGCTTGCCCATCTGGCACCTCCGAACGCCGTGCGACTGGTCGCAGGGTCCCATGCTGCCAGGGTGCGAACACGACACAAGGGCCGGAACCAACTGGGGTTCCGGCCCTTGCGGGTGCCGCCCGGGGGGAGGCGGCGCTTCCGGATCGCCGCCGGACCGCTCCCGTTCGGTCCCTGCGACGATGACAGCGTGACGCTACTGCGCTGTTCCCATACGGAACATCACAGAAACTGCGGAGATGGAGAAACCAGGGCTTGTAGGTCGGACTAGACGAGGACGGGCCCCGTATAGCCCCAATTGACTATGCGCAAGTGGGACAACCACCCCCCTGGTGGGCTTTCCCAGATCACCCGGAGGTGGTACACCGGAGGGGCCAGTTCTGGCCTCGCCTCGCCCGGGGACGGGCGCGGGCACGGACGGAGGAGGGATGCCTGTGGCGACACCACCGGACTCCGAGGCGGCCCAGGAACCAGCGCCAGGCGGCGCCGAGCGCGTCTCCTACCTGGATGCGGGGGGCAGGCTGGTATCCCGGGAGACGGCGCAGTTCGCGGTGGTCCGAGACTTCGACGAGCAGGGCAACGTGATCTCCCTGATGACGGAGCGGCTGTCGCGCTAGCGCAATCGGCGCATTGAGAGCATACGAACCGGGGGGCGGCCGGTGGCCGCCCCCCGTTGGCGTCCGCAGGAAACTACAATGCCGGCGCGCCGCACCGCCGAGTACCCGAGGAGGACCCAGCCGTGCTGGTCGACGGCAAGCGACTGCTGATCACCGGGGTGCTGACCCCCGGCTCGATCGCCTACGCGGTGGCCCGCGAGGCCCTCGACAACGGTGCCGAGGTGGTCCTCACCAGCTTCGGCCGCGCCCGCTCCCTCACCGAGCGGACGGCCAAGCGGCTCCCCCGCGAGGTGGACGTGCTGGAGCTGGACGTCAACCGGCCCGACGACGTCGAGGCGGTGAACGACGAGCTGACGCGGCGCTGGGGTGCGGTCGACGGGGTGCTGCACGCGATCGCCTTCGCCCCCGCCGACGCCCTCGGCGGCAACTTCCTCAACACCCCCTACGAGTCGGCCGCGACCGCCTTCCAGGTCTCGGCGTTCTCGCTGAAGACGCTGACGGCCGGGCTGCTGCCGGTGCTGGAGGGCCACGACGCCTCGGTGGTGACGCTCGACTTCGACGCCCGCGTCGCCTGGCCGATCTACGACTGGATGGGGGTGTGCAAGGCCGCCCTCGAGTCGGTCACCCGCTACCTGGCCCGCGACCTCGGCGCCAGGCGGATCCGGGTCAACGCGATCAGCGCCGGCCCGATCCGCACCATCGCGGCCAAAGGCATCCCGGGCTTCAGCCTGCTCGCCGACGCCTGGGCACGGCGGGCGCCGCTCGGCTGGGACGTCGGCGACCCGACGGTGGTCGCACAGGCGGCCCTGTGGCTGTTCTCCGACTGGTCGCGTGGCGTCTCCGGCGAGCTGATCCACGTCGACGGCGGCTTCCACGCCATGGGCACCGACCTGCTGCCGCCCGAGGAGCAGGCCAAGATCGCCGCCCAGGAGGGCTGACAGGGGCTGGGGCGCATGAGCCGGCCGGTCATCTTCCTGGTCGCCGCCGACGGCCGCGTGCTGGACGCGCTCGCCGGCGACCTCGGCAGGCGCTTCGGCGCCGACTATCGGGTCGTGGCCGAGCGCTCCGCCGGCGCCGCGCTGGCGGCCCTCCAGGCCCTGGCCGACGCCGGCGAGGACGTCGCCCTGGTGATCGCCGCCCGCGCCATGGCCGAGCCGGGCGGGCTGGAGCTGCTGCTGCGCGTGCGCGAGCTGCACCCCGGCGCCAAGCGGGTGCTGCTGGAGCACCGCGGCGAGTGGGCCGCCGGCGAGCCGATCGCCCGCGCCATGACCCTCGGCCAGCTCGACTACGTCCTCTACTACCCCTGGAAGCCGATCGAGCAGAACCTCTACCTGCCGCTCAGCGACTTCCTGGCCGGCTGGGAGAAGTCCCGCGCCACCGGCGTGGAGGCGATCCGGGTGGTCGGGCCGACCTGGGCGCCGAGCTCCCACCGGCTGCGCGACACCCTCGCCCGCGCCGGCATCCCCTACGGCTTCTACCCCGACGACTCGGTGGACGGCCGCCGGCTGCTGGAGGAGGCCGGCGAGGACGGCACCCGCCTGCCGGTGGTGGTGTTCCGCCGGGGGATGGTCCTGGTCGACCCCTCCTACGCCGAGCTGGCGGCGGCGCTGGGCCTGCAGACCCACCCGGCCGCCGGCGGCTGCGACGTGGTGATCGTCGGCGCCGGGCCGGCCGGCCTGGCCGCGGCCGTCAACGCCGCCTCCGAGGGGTTGCAGACCCGGGTGCTGGAACGCTCGCTCCCCGGCGGCCAGGCCGGCACCAGCTCGCTGATCCGCAACTACCTCGGCTTCCCCCACGG
>DASYRU010000456.1:0-3885 GCA_036004165.1 Actinomycetota bacterium | reverse complement strand
CCCCGGCGTGATCGCCCGCTGCCAGGGGCCCGCCGACGTGCTCGCCGCCGTCCGCCACGCCGGCGCCGAGGGCCTGCTGCTGGCGGTCCGCGGCGGCGGCCACAACGTGGCCGGCACGGCCAGCTGCGACGGCGGCCTGGTGCTGGACCTGTCGCCGATGAAGGGCGTCCAGGTCGACCCGGGCGGGCGGACCGCCTGGGCGCAGCCGGGGCTGCTGTGGGGCGAGCTGGACCACGAGACCCAGGCGTTCGGCCTGGCCACCACCGGCGGGATCGTCACCCACACCGGCATCGCCGGGCTCACCCTCGGCGGCGGCATCGGCTGGCTGATGCGCAAGCACGGCCTGACCTGCGACAACCTGCTGGCGGTCGATCTGGTCACCGCCGACGGGCGGCTGCTCCGCGCCAGCGAGCGCGAACACCAGGAGCTGTTCTGGGGGCTGCGCGGCGGCGGCGGGAACTTCGGGGTGGTCACCGCCTTCCAGTACCGCCTCCACCCGGTCGGGCCGACGGTGCTGGCCGGACCGGTGCTGTTCGCCGCCGACCACGCCGGCGAGCTGCTGCGCTGGTACCGGGAGTTCGCCTCCGACGCACCCGACGAGCTGACCACGGTGGTGAACCTCCGCTACGCCCCGCCGCTGCCGCTCATCCCAGAGCGCCTGCACGGCGTTCCGGTGGTCACCGTGGTGCCGTGCTGGGCCGGCCCGCTGGACCGGGGCGAGCGGGTCCTCGAGCCGCTGCGCCGCCACCGCCGCGTGCTGCTGGACCTGGTGACCCCCAAGCCGTACCTGGCCCACCAGACCACCTTCGACGCCACCGTGCCCCACGGCCTCCACTACGCCTGGAGGTCGGAGTACCTGGCCGCGCTCGACGACCAGGCCATCGAGGTGCTGCTGGCGCACGCCTGGGAGAGCCGGTCGCCCCGCTCCTACACGATCATGTTCCAGCTCGGCGGCGCCGTCGCCCGCGTCCCCGACGACGCCACCGCGTTCTCCGGCCGTGCCGCCGGCTTCGCGGTCAACGTCAACGGCGTCGCTCTCCCGGAGGAGCACGCCGAGCAGTCCGCCTGGGCCCACCGCTTCGGGCGCGCCCTGCACCCGCTGTCGGCCGGCGTCTACATGAACTTCCTCGACGAGGAGGGCCAGGACCGGGTCCGCGCCGCCTACGGGCCCGAGAAGTACGGGCGCCTGGTGGCGTTGAAGGACGCCTGGGACCCGGGCAACCTCTTCCGCCGCAACCAGAACATCCGCCCCGGCGGCTGAGGGCGCTCAGCCGCTGCCGGCCTGCTCCGCCCGCTCGGCGGCGCTGCGCTCCACGCAGAACTCGTTGCCCTCGGGGTCGGCCAGCACGGCCCAGCCGCTGCCGTCGGGCCGGCGCAGGTCGGCAACCAGGGTCGCGCCGAGCTCCAGCAGCCTGGCGACCTCCTGGTCACGGGTCCGGTCGGTCGGCATCAGGTCCAGGTGGACGCGGTTCTTGACCGTCTTGGGTTCGGGAACCGAGATGAACAGCAGGGCGTGGTCCTGCCCGATCAGGGCCGCCTCCGGGTCGTCCGGCAGGTTGCGGTTGTCCGGGTCCTCCCGGTAGCCGGTGACCTGGCTCCAGAAGCCGGCAAGGGTGTAGGGGTCGGCGCAGTCGAAGGTGATGTTGCGGATGCTTGCGGTCATCGCGGCTCCTTGCTATTCCGGTTGCGGGCGGCATTGTTCCATGTGCTCACTACAGCTCTTGCCCTCGACAGGAGGCCTTCGTGCCCGACGCCTCGACCCTGGCCGTGTTCGCGGTCGCCGCCGTCACCCTGCTGGTGATCCCGGGCCCGGCCGTGCTGTACATCGTCAGCCGCAGCGTCGACCAGGGCCGGACCGCCGGGCTGGCGTCGGTCTGCGGCATCCACGTGGGCTCGCTGCTGCACGTCGCGGCGGCGGCGTTCGGGCTGTCGGCCCTGCTGGTCTCCTCGGCGCTGGCGTTCGACATGGTCAAGTGGCTCGGCGCGGCCTATCTGGTCTGGCTCGGCGTGCAGCGGCTGCTCGCCCGCGACCAGGACGACCGGCCCGCCCGCGCCGCCGGGGACCGCCTCGGCCGGGTGTTCGCCCAGGGCGTGGTGGTCAACCTCCTCAACCCCAAGACGGCGCTGTTCTTCTTCGCGTTCCTGCCGCAGTTCGTGGACGTCCCGCAGGGCGGGGTGCCGCTGCAGGTCGCCGTCCTCGGGTGCACCTTCGTGCTGCTCGGCCTGGTCACCGACAGCGCCTACGCGCTGCTGGCCTCGACCGGGGCCGGCTGGCTGCGTGGCCGCCGCCGGGTCGCGCGGGCCTCCCGCCTGCTCTCGGGCGGCATCCTGGTGGGCCTCGGGGTCACCACCGCGCTGGCCGGGTCGCGCTCCTCGAACGGCTAGCGCTCAGATCTCCAGGCGGGAGTCCTCCAGGTCCAGCTCCCGCTCGACGCGGTGCATCACGCCGTCGCTGATCACGCCCTGGTTGCGGAGCCGGATGATCGCGTGCCGCTGCGCCTCCAGCAGCTCGCGCACCAGCCGCTGGTAGGCGAGCGAGCGGTCCTCGTAGCCGTCGTCCTCGAAGATCCCGGCGCGTGCCTTCAGGCGCCGGCGGCGGAACTGGTACAGGCCGCGCAGCCGCTCGACGGTGTCGTCGCGGGTCCACTCCTCGACCGCGAGCTCCTCCAGCCGAGCCAGCGCCGCGTCGGTCGCGCCCAGCCGCGCCTGCAGCTCCTCGCGCTGCTCGGCGCCGTCGTCGTGGACGCCGAGCCGGCGGATCAGCGCCGGCAGCGTGAGCCCCTGGACCACCAGGGTGACGAAGATCACCCCGAAGGTCACGAACAGGATCAGCTCCCGCTCCGGGAACGGCTGCCCGCTGTTGGTCTCCAGCGGCAGCGCCAGCGCGGCCGCCAGCGAGACCGCGCCGCGCATGCCGCTCCAGCTGGAGATCAGCCGCTGCCTGGCGCCGACGCGCCTGGCGACCTGGCTGGGTCGCCGGTCCAGCGCCCGCACCAGGTAGGGGACGGTGAAGCTCCAGACGAACCGGACCGCGATCACCACGGCGCTGACCAGCGCCGCCAGCCCGAGCAGGGTGGCGACCGAGCGTCCGGTCACCTGCTCGAGGATCGGCTGCAGCTGCAGCCCGACCAGCAGGAACAGGACCGCGTTGAGCAGGTAGACGAGGATCTCCCAGAACGAGAACGCCAGCAGGCGCGTCGTGGGCGACGCCAGCTCTGGGGCGCGCCAGCCGACGAACAGGCCGGCGGTCACCGCGGCGAGGACCCCGGAGACCTCCAGCCGCTCGGCCGGCAGGTAGGCGGCGTAGCCGGTCACCACCGTCAGCACGATCTCGGCCGGCGGGTCCTCCAGTCGGCGGCGGACCACCGCCACCAGCCAGCCGACGATCACCCCCACCGCCACGCCGCCGGCCACCCCGGCCACGAACCGCAGGCCGGCCTCCCACACCACGAAGCTGCCCCCGACCGCCGCGGCCACCGCGATGCGGTAGGCGACCAGCGCGGTGGCGTCGTTGACCAGGCTCTCACCCTCCAGCACCGTGACCAGCCGGCGTGGCGCACCCAGGCGGCGGGCGACGGCGGTGGCGGCCAGCGCGTCGGTGGGTGACACGATCGCGCCGAGGGTGAACGCGACCGCCCATGACAGCCCGTCCACCAGGGCGTGCGCGGTCACGGCGACGGCGGCCATGGTGACCAGCACCAGCCCGACCGCCGTGGTCGTGATGGCCCGCAGGTCGGCCCGCAGGTCCCGCAGCGTGGAGAAGAACGCGGCCTGGTACAGCAGCGGCGGCAGGAACACCACCAGGACCAGCTCGGGTGGCAGCTCCACCGCCGGCAGCCCGGGCAGGAACCCGAGCAGCAGGCCGCCGAGCACCAGCAGGATCGG
>DASYRU010000455.1:0-5912 GCA_036004165.1 Actinomycetota bacterium | reverse complement strand
TCGGCCTCGTCCCTGCGGCCGTCCAGCAGCAGCGCCTCGGCCAGGCGCCAGCGCGACCTGGCCTCCTCGTAGACGTAGCCGTAGCCGAACGCCTCGGCCGACGCCGCCCAGCGGTCGGGGTCGGACCGCCCCTGCAGCCGTGTCCACTCGGCCTCCGCCCGTTCCAGCCACGCCAGTGCCTCGGGGCCGATCTGCCGCCCACGCTCGCGCGCCCGTGCCAGCTCCTCGCGGGCGATTGCCAGCAGGTCCTTGGCGGTCGCCTCGGCGTCGGCAAGGCTCGCCTGGTCGCCGGCGCCGCGGGCCCGTTCGGCGCGGTCGGCCTCGGCGGCCAGGCCGAGGGCGGCGGGCCAGATGCCGCTCAGCGACCACGCGTAGTCGGTCCACTGGGAGTCAAGGGTGGCGCGGGCGACCGCTCGGGCACGGTCCAGGTCGCCCTGCCAGCGGGCGAGGTCGGCTTCGCACCCGCCGGAGAGGTACTCGGCGTAGGGGTCGGCGTCGCGGAAGGGGGCCAGCCGGTCGAGGCGCTCCTCCGCGCTGGTGTGGCCCCGGCCCACCTCGACGTAGAGGGCGACGGCCGACAGCGGGCCGGCCGCCGGACGGCGGTCGTCCACCGCGACCGCGATGCGCTCCGCCTCGTCCCAGTCGCCGGCCGCGTAGTAGGCGATGCCGCGCAGCACCCGGGAGCTGAGGCCGAACGCGCTCCACCGCAGGCCGGCGTCGTCGGCCAGGTCGGCCGCCTCGTCCAGGGTGGCGCAGGCGGCGGCCAGGTTGCCGACGTCCATCTCGAGGGTGCCGAGGTTCATCAGCGCGCGCAGCTCCAGCGGGCGGTTGCGGCAGGTGGCGGCGCGGCTGCGGCCGTCGCGGAGCAGGGAACGGGCGCTCTCCACGGCGTCGCGCCGAAGCTCCATCACGCCGAGGGTGATCAGCGCGTGGCTCTCGTCCTCAGGGCTGCCGGCGGCCCTTGCCACCGCCAGGGCCTGCTCGGCCCAGCGCCTGGCCTCGTCGCCCTGGTCGGCGATTGCCAGGGCGCGGGCGAGCCCGGCGGCGACCCTGGCACGCAGCGCGGTCGGAGGCTGCTCGGGGACCAGCTCGACCGCCCGTCTGCAGGCGGCCAGCATCTCCCGCTCGACCTGCTCCCAGCCGAGCTCGACGTCGGCGTCGCCGACGTAGTGGCCGAGACGCTCGTGGGCCAGGCCGGCGCGCAGCGGGTCGCTGCTGACGTCGATGGCGTCCACGGCCGTCCTGGCAAGGCCGACCGCCTGGCGGAACTCGCCCGACTGGTTGGCCGCCTCGGCGGCGCGGAGCAGCAGGTCGACCCGGTCGATGCCGGCGACCGTGCCGGCGTCGGGCACACGGTCCCAGATCTCGATCGCCTGGGTGAAGTGGCGGAAGGACTCGGCCGGGGCAGAGACGGCGCCGGCGTCGGCAGCGGCGCGGACCAGGGCGGCCAGCGCCCCAGGCAGGTCGTGGCTGGCCAGGCAGTGGTAGGCGAGCTCGGCGGCGGGCCCTGGCGGGTCCGCACCGTCGGAGCCGCCAGACAGCAGGCGGGCGTAGGTGGCGTGCAGCCGGATCCGCTCCCCTGGCAGCAGGTCGCCGTAGACCGCTTCCTGGAGCAGCGCGTGCCGGAACCGGTAGCTCTCGGTGACGGCGTCGGCGACCAGCACCTGCCCGGCGATCGCGTCCCGCAGGCCGCGCTCGACCTCGGTCTCCGGCCGTTCGGCCGCGGCGACCAGCAGCTGGTGGCCGACGCGCCGGCCGGCGACGGCCGCGACCTTGAGTACCTCCTGGGCCAGCTCCGGCAACGTCTCGATGCGGCCGAGGAGCACGTCGGCGAGGGCGTCGGGCAGGGCCACCTCGGCGCGGACGGCGCCGGCGGCCAGCAACTCCTCGGCGAAGAAGGCATTGCCCTCCGAGCGGGCCATGATGCGGTCGACCGCGGCGGCGCCGACCGGCGCGCCGGCGATCGCCGCCAGGTGCTCGGCCAGCTCGCCACGGCTGAAGGGTGCCAGCTCGACCCGCTCCAGGTCGGGCACCCGGACCAGCTCGGCCAGCAGCGGGCGCAGCGGATGGCGGCGGTGCAGTTCGTCGGAGCGGTAGCTGGCGACCACGGCGACCCTGCCGGCGCGCAGCGTGCGAACCAGGAACGCCAGCAGGTCGCGGGTGGAGCTGTCGGCCCAGTGCAGGTCCTCGATGATCAGCAGCAGCGGCGCGAGCTCGGAGAGGCGGGTGAGCAGCGTCAGCACCCCGTCGAACAGCTGCACCCGTTCGAACCCGTCGCCCGGCGGCGAGGACGGCGTCCGCTCGCCGCCGAGCTCGGGCAGGAGCCGGCCGAGGCTGGGCATGACGGCGACCATCGGGACGGCCAGCTCGGCCTCACCGGGCCGCACCCCGAGGTCGCGGAAGGCATCGACGAAGGGCACGTACGGCAGGCCGACGTCGCCCACCTCCATGCAGCCACCGACCAGCACCCGGGCCCCGCGCTTCTCGGCCCGGCCGGCCAGCTCGGCGAGCAGGCGGGTCTTGCCGACGCCGGCGTCGCCGGCCACCAGCCCGACCGCCGGCCGGTCGCCCTCGGCCCGGTCGAGCAGCCCGAGCAGCCGGTCGAGCTCCGCGGCCCGGCCGACGAACATGGGGTTGGTCGCATACGACACGCCAGCAAGTATGGCGCCGGCACCGACAACAAAAGAAGTTCGCGCATCACCAAGACCACGGGATCCCTGGGGCGATCAGGTCGGATGCAAGGTGATGCGCGAACTTCTTTTAGGAAGCGAGCGGGCCGGGGTGGGCGGCCGGCCCGCTCGCGGGTCTGTCTCGTGGGGTGATGGCTGCTGGCGCCTACCTGGCGGCGGCGGGGCTGAGCCGGCCGCGGGCCGGTGAGCGGCGCCCCGACCCGCGCTGCCTGCTCTGCTTGGCGAGGCGGTACAGCGCGGCGTCGCGACGCAGGTCGTCGATGCGCTGCTCGGCCACCGTGACGCCGTATCCCGAGATCGTCGCGAACATCGCTTCCCTCCTGGTTGGTCGTTGCACCAACGACGATAGGGCTAAGGCAGGCAGTGCCACCTCGGTCAGGAGCCCTAGATCGGCTCGGAGGAGGGCCTCATATCCACGCCAGGTCCCTTGAGCACCCGTCCGCCCTTCATGACGAACGGCACCTCGGCGAGGAGGCCGAGGTCGGCGAGCGGGTCCCCCGGCACGGCGATCAGGTCGGCGTACCTGCCGGGAGCGAGGGATCCGACCCGGTCCTCCCAGCCGAGCAGCTCGGCGGCCACCACCGTGGCCGACCGGAGGGCCGCCATCGCGGTCATGCCGTGGCGGACCATGTAGGGAAGCTGCCTGGCGTTCCAGCCGTGGGGGTCATGAACTGCTCGGCGGAATGTGCGCACAGGTGCTTGTCGGCGAACATCTGTTCGGGTACAGTCGGCAGTGCCGGCGCAGGCCGGCCGGGCTCAGTTGGAGCCCGGGTGCCGTTCGTGGCAGGCCACGGCGGGCAGGCTCGCACCCAAGGTGCGGGCGTGCGAGGCCCTGTAAGACCACCGTCGCTGGTGGCGTGGGCCGATGACACCAGAACCGATCCGCCGCCAGGCGGTGAGGAACCCCGAGCAGGGGTGCTCGGCCGTGGGCGTCACAGCTGCTCACGTTTCGAGTAACGGTAGACGCCGCTGTCGGTGCCGTGGGCCATCCGCACCCCCGGCCCCCACGGCGTTCTTGATGCCGTCGGCGCCGTGGGCGTGCGCGGCCACCCAGGTGCCGCAGGCGGCGGACTCCTCGACCGCCGCCCGCATCTCCTCCTCGGTGAGCTCCACGGCGCCAGGCCTGGTCCCGAGGGTGAGGACGGCGCCGATGGCCAGCACCTTGATGAAGTCCGCACCGCCGTACAGGATCGCCCGCACCCGTACCGCCAAGCGCTGGGCGGCGTGTCGCAGGTGGCGGCCTGCGCCCAATGTTGCGAAGATGCGGGCATGACCTCACAACCCCCCGAGCGGCCCCCCTCCGGATCGGTTCCCGGCGTCGTGGTGACCGGCCAGGCCGTCGAGCAGCAGCAGCCGCCCAACGAGACGATCGCGAGTCCCGCCAAGGTCATGCGGATCGGCTCGATGGTCAGGCAGCTCCTCGAAGAGGTCCGCCACGCCCCACTCGACGAGGCCGGCCGGGCCCGGATGCGCGAGATCTACGACCTCTCCGTGCGCGAGCTGGCCGAGGGCCTCTCCCCCGACCTGGCCGAGGAGCTCGGCCGGGTCGCCCACCCCTTCACCGAGCAGCAGACGCCGAGCGAGGCCGAGCTGCGGGTGGCCCAGGCGCAGCTCGTGGGCTGGTTGGAGGGGCTCTTCCAGGGCATCCAGGCGGCTCTGTTCGCTCAGCAGGTGGCGGCCCGCAACCAGCTCGAGGAGATGCGCCGGCGCGCCCTTCCCGGCCGCGCCCCGGTCCAGGAGCCCGGCTCCGGCCCGTACCTCTAGGAGGCGGGTAGGAAGCGAGCGGGCCCCCCTCCTCATCTGATAATCTGATGGCATGAAGACGGTGACCGCCACTGAGGCCGCTCGGAGCTTCTCTGAGGTGCTGGACGGGGTCGAGCACCATGGGCAGACCTATGTCGTCACCCGTGGGGGCAAGCCGATTGCTCGGATCAGCCCCGTTCCTGCGGCCAATGGCCGGGTGGTCAAGGACCTGCTCCGGGAGCACGCGCCCGACTCTTCCTGGCCGGCCGAGTTGCGAGCGCTGCGAGCGGGTCTGGATGTCGAGGAGCGACCCTGGGGCGGCTGATCCTGGACACAACGGTCATCGTCGCCGAGGAACGCGGCCGAGCCGACTTGGAGCAGTTGATCGCCGATGACGACGACATCGCCATCGCCGCGATCACTGTCGCTGAGCTGCTGGTCGGGGTGGAGCTGGCTGGTGCTGGACAGCGACCGCGGCGTCAGGCGTTCGTCGAGTCGATCCTCACCACGATCCCGGTCGAGGACTACGACCTGGAGGTGGCTCGTTCGCACGCCGTGCTGCTGGCGCACGTGCGACGCTCCGGCCGCGCGCGTGGCGCGCACGACCTCGTGATCGCGGCCACCGCGCTGGCCCGGGAGCGGACCGTGGTGACCGCCGACCGGTCGGGGTTCGCCGGCCTTCCTGGTCTGGCGATGCGGCAGCTCCCGGGTTGAGGGCCCGCTGCTAGCGGCTGGGCGGGCGGCGGGGGAAGGGCCGGCCGCCGTTGTGGGCGGCCGACAGGCGGGCGAGCTCGGCGCGCAGCGCCCGCTCGGCCAGGGCGGCGATGGTGGTCTGCCCTGGCGTCCCTGCCAGGTGGGCGACCGCGTCCCTGGCCGCCTCGACCAGGTCGGCGGGCAGGCGGAAGCTGGCCCGTACCCGCTCCTGCCCGGGTCCCGCGGTCGCCGGTGCCGGCTTTGGCAGCTCGTCGAGCGGGTTCCAGGCGCTCAGGTGCTGGCGGGGGCCGCCGGCTCTCGGCAGCCAGCCCGGGCCGGGCACCGGTTGCAGCCGCGCCCGCGGGCTCCCGGCGGACTTCGGTTCCCCCGGGCCGGGCAGCATCTCGTCCAGGGCGTTGTAGACCCGCGACCGCCGGGGCGGGCCGGAGCGCGGCGGCGGCGCCGGGTCGGGGACAGGCTCCAGCCAGGCGCGGACGCCGGTCACCTTGCCGGACGGCTCCTCCGGCGCTGGCAGGGGGGCGGGAAACGGCGGCAGCTCATCGAGCGCGTTGTAGGCGCCCATCCGCTTGGGTCTCGCCATCCGCGGCACTCCTCGTGTCGAACTCTTCCGCGGCGGCCCGATAGTCGCCCGCCGCGGAGCTGTCAGGGGCGTAGATGGTGACCGGAAGCCGGTGGCCGGGTGCCTCGGCGATGCGGACGCTCTCGCGGATGACCGTCTGCATCACCATGTCGCCGAAGCGCTCGCGCAGGCTCTCCACGACCTCC
>DASYRU010000454.1:0-2005 GCA_036004165.1 Actinomycetota bacterium | reverse complement strand
CCCGACCACCGGGATCTCGCCGAAGGAGCTTCTGGGCCCCACCGCGACCGCGTTGTTCAGCCGCACCCGCATCGCCTCGAGGCTCTCGTAGAAGTCGATGCCGTCCGAGCCCGGGTCGAAGCTGCCGCTGGTCTCCACGTCGCCGGTGGCGTCGTCGTCGATCACGGTGGCGGGCGGGACGCGCCCGCCGATCCCCACCACGGTCGCCGCCGGTAGGGAATTGCCGTGGGACAGCACCGTGACCGAGGGGCCGGTGAGCTCGGTGGTGGTCAGGTTGGTGCTGCTGGCGCCGCCCGGCCGGAACTCCGAGACGTGGCCGCCGACCACCACCGCATCGCCCACGGTCACCGTTGGCGGGGCGGAGGTGAACACGAACAGCGCCTCCGAGGTCGCCCGGTCGCCGTCGGGCCGCGGGTCCTGGAGGTAGAAGCCGTTGGCGGCGCGCGCCGTGACGACCCCGGTGACCCCGGAGACGTCCTGGCCGTTCCTGGGGGAGAGGTGCCCGGCGCCCTGGATGTCGTGGATCGGCGTGGCGACCACCACCGCGACGGTGAGCGTGCAGGTGCCCGTCTGCGGCTCTGGGTCGTCGTTGGTGGCGGCCACCGCCACCGAGTAGGTCCCCAACGGGGTGCCGGCGGCCACCGTGACGGTCGCGGTGGCGGTCCCGCCGGCGCCGGCGGCGGGCACCAGGCCGCTCAGCACGATCGAGCCGGGCGCCGGCGAGGGCGTCACCTGGGTGATCGCGACGTCTATCACCGTGCCGTCGGCGTCGGCGGCGTTGACCTGGGTCGAGGCGGCCACGCCTTCGATGGTGGACAGCGGCCCGCCGCAGTCGGCGACGACCGGGTCGTTGGCCGGGCAGGGGTTCGGGTCCGTGGCGGAGTTGCGCGGATCCGGCGCCGCGGCGGTGAAGTCGGCCCTGTTGTCGTCGGTGTCGGCGCAGCCGGCGGCGCCGCGCTGCACCGAGGTGGTGTTGCTGGCCGTCGGAGCTGCAGCCGGCCCTTCGAAGAAGTTGGCGTTGCCGTAGCCCACCAGGTCCACGATCTGCGCCAGCGCGGCCGGCGGGCAGAG
Organism: Actinomycetota bacterium; assembly: GCA_036004165.1. Classification (GTDB taxonomy): domain Bacteria; phylum Actinomycetota; class CALGFH01; order CALGFH01; family CALGFH01; genus CALGFH01. Next base: position 934 of record DASYRU010000454.1, on the reverse strand, counting down.
GGTGGATCCGCCGTTGCAACCGAGCGGGGTGGCGGTGTTGACCAGGGCCACCTTGCCGGCGGTCGCGGCAAGGGCGATTGGGGTCGCGTCGGTGACGTCCGGGGTGGGGAGCGGCGCGCCGACCGCGGCGTTGGAGGCCTCCTGGACGAGCAGGTACTGCCCGGGAGCCAGTGCGACATCGGGCAGCTCGGTGATCTGGGCGTTGTTCTCGCCGAAGTTGCCCGTGCCGCCAGCGCTGGCGTACTGCACCGACCAGCCGCCCACCGAGGCCGTGGTGGTGCCCCGGTTGAACAGCTCGATGAAGTCGTGGGTGTGGGTCGCGCCGCTGTTGCCGCCACCGCCGTAGACCTGGCTGATGACGACGCCGGTCGAGACGGCTTGGGCGGACCGAGGCAGGCCGGCGACGGCGAGGGCGAGCACCACCCCGACCAGCGCTGCCCGCCTGACATGGCGACCGACGGCTCCGACGAGCATGGCGGCTTCTCCCCGCGAGTGGCGTCCAGGCACGCGATACCGCCGGAATTATCCGCAACCAGGAGCATCTCGTACATCGGGCGAAGCGCCCAGGCAGCCGTCAAGCACCTGAACATTGCGCGTGCCACAGCCGACATGCGGGTGGTTGGGGCCGGCCCCTGGGGGAGTTCACCAGGGGCCGGCCCCCGAGGAAGCGACGACGGCCGAGGGGCCGACACTCGGCCGCCGCCGCCGTCGCTAGGTCATGACCCCGCGTTGCCGAAGCTCCGCCACCCAGCGGTCAACGGCCGCCCTGCTCGGAGCGGGCGGGAGAGCCGCGTGCTCGGGCGAGCAGAACCCGCCGAGGATCGGGTGAGCTTCAGGGTCGGGCGTCATGTCCTCGCCCGGCCCGGCAACCAACCGGAAGTACCGCTCCGGCTTGCCGCAGCCGGCGATCATGCAACGCTCCGTCATGCTCCGT
>DASYRU010000453.1:0-6136 GCA_036004165.1 Actinomycetota bacterium | reverse complement strand
CCGCCCTTGCCGGAGGCGACCGCCAGCACACGGGTGGTGGACTCCTCGCCCCAGAAGGAGATCTTCTTCTGCTGGGCGGCCTGGGGGCCGCGCAGGCGGGTGACCATCGCCTGGCGCTGCTCCTCGGTCATCACGCCGAGGTCGACCTCGACGCCGGTGACCCCGGGCAGCGGCGAGACGGCCGCGGTCACGTCCCTGGTGATCCGGTCCCGCAGGGGACAGCCCGCGACGGTGAGCAGCACCGAGACCGTGACCAGCCCGTCCTCGACGGTCACGTCCCTGACCATGTCGAGCTCGGTGATCGGCTTGTGGATCTCGGGGTCCATCACCTGCCCGAGGGCAGCCAGGACCTCGTCGCGCGTGACCATGGATTCACCTCAATGCGGGCGCCGGCGGCGCCGACAAGCTCTCCGGGCGAAACCGCCCTACGCTGGCAGTGTAGCTTGCCCTTGCGGGTCCGAGCAGGAAGGCGAGGTCGATGTCCGACTACGACGCGATCGTCTGCGGCGGCGGCCCCAACGGGCTGGCCGCCGCCATCCGCCTGGCGGAGGCGGGCTGGTCGGTCTGCCTGCTGGAGGCGACCGGCGAGCTGGGCGGGGCCGCCCGCACGGTCGAGTCCACCCTGCCCGGCTTCCGGCACGATTTCGGAGCCGCCTTCTTCCCGCTGGTCGGCGCGGCCCCGTCGATCGTCGGTCGCGACCTCAGCCCCTACGGGCTGCGGTTCCTGCACGCCCCGCTGCCGGCGGCCCACCCGTTTGCAGGCAACCAGGCGATCGCCCTCGGGCGCTCGGCGGCCGAGACGGCCGCCTCGATCGACAAGGTCCACCTCGGCGACGGGTCGGCCTGGATCGGCCTCGACGAGAAGGTGGGGGAGGTGATGGCGCCGTTCCTGCGGGCGCAGATGCAGCGCTGGCCGTTCGAGGAGCTGGCCAAGGTGGTCGGTCTGCTGGGGCCCGCAGGGCTGCCGGAGTTCGCCCGCATGGTGGTCCAGGGGGTCAGCGTGATCGCCGCCCGCTTCGAGTCCGAGCAGGCGCGCGCCTTCCTCACCGGCCCGGCGATGCACGCCGACCTGGAGCCGGAGATGCCGGGCACCGGCATCTACGCCCTGCTGCTCTCCATGCTGGGCCAGCGGTTCGGCATGCCGGTGGTGGAGGGCGGCACCGGCATGATCACCGCCGCGCTGACCGCCAAGCTGCGCGAGGCCGGCGCGACGATCGTCACCGACCGCAGGGTCGAACGGATCGTGGTCGAGGGCGGGCGGGCCGTCGCCGTCGAGGCCGGCGGCGACGCCCTCACCGCGCGCCGGGCGGTGATCGCCGCCCTGGACGTCGGCACCCTCATCCGGCTGGCCGGACCGGACTCGTTCCCGCCGCGCGCGCTCGCCGAGGTCCACGGCTACCGGCCCGGGCACGGCACCTTCAAGGTCGACTGGGCCCTCGACGGCCAGGTGCCGTGGGCGGCCGACGAGTGCCGGCGGGCCGCCGTCGTCCACGTCGGCGACACGGTCGCCGCCATGAGCCGGGCCGCCTGGGAGGCCGGTCACGGCCTGCTGCCGGCTCAACCCACCCTGATCCTCGGCCAGCAGTCACTGGCCGACCCGGGCCGCGCCCCGGCCGGCAAGCACACGCTGTGGGGCTACGCGCACGTCCCCGCCCGTCCCACCGGGGACGCGGCCCGGCCGCGGGCCAAGGGGGACTGGACCCGCTCGGCTGACCCGTTCCTCGACCGGGTGGAGGCGGCCATCGAGGCCCACGCGCCCGGGTTCAGGGGCCTGGTCCTCGCCCGCAAGGTGTGGACGCCCGACGACCTGGAGGCGGCCGACGCGAGCCTGGTCGGGGGCGACATCCAGGCCGGCTCGTTCGCAATCGACCAGCAGCTGCTGTTCCGGCCGGGCCCGTCCTGGTGGCGCTGGGGCACCCCGGTCAAGGGCCTGTACCTGGCGGGGGCGAGCGTGCCGCCTGGTGCGGGCGTGCACGGCGCCTGCGGCGACCTTGCCGCCCGCCAGGCCCTGGCCGACCAGGAACGCCCCCGCCAGCTCGCCACCGCCGCGGCCGGCCTGGCCGCCGGCGCGGCCGCCGTCCTGCTCGCCGCCCGCCGCTCCCGCCGGCGATGACCGCTCCGGCCGCCGCCGGGCCCGGCGGACCAGAGCCTCCCGGCGCCGTGTCGGTGCGCGAGGCGGCGGCGGCCGAGCACCAGGCGGTCCGCGGCGTCCTTGCGGCCGCCTACCGCCAGTTCGACGCGGTGCTCCCACCGGCCGCCTTCGAGCGCTACCTCGCCGACCTGCTCGACCTGGGCGCCCGCAGCGACGCCAGCCGTCTGCTGGTGGCCGAGCAGGGGGGCCGGATCGTCGGAACGGTGACCTTCTTCGAGGACGCCAGGGACGAAGGCGCGTTCGGGTGGCCGGCTGGCTGGTCGGGCCTGCGCGCCCTGGCCGTCGACCCCGCGGCGCGCGGGCGTGGCGTCGGCAGGCTGCTGATGGAGGCCTGCCGCGACCGGGCGCGTGCTGCGGGCGCCGCCGTCCTGTGCCTGCACACGGCCGCGTTCATGACCGCCGCGGTCGTCCTGTACGAGGCGATGGGGTTCCGGCGGGTGCCGTCGTTCGACTTCGACGCGGCCAGGTTACTGGACCTCGACATGGACGGCGAGCGGCCGGTCCAGGTGATCGCCTACCGCCTCGACCTCAGCTGAACAGCCCGTCCGCGGTCTGCAGCAGGCGCCGGACCCCGCGGATGTCCTCGTCGTAGAGGGGCACGAGGGCCCGCACCTGCCCGTCGAACTCCTCCCGGATCTGGCGGAGGTAGCCCTCCTGCATCTGGATCCGGTTGCGGACGAACTCCGGCGCCGCCTGCGGGTCGTCGGTCCGGATCACGCCGTTGACGACCACGCCGCCGACGGGGATGCCGAAGTCGTCGAACCAGCCGATGAACCGCCGGATCACCGCGATCGGCAGCGCCTCCGGCAGGGTCACGAAGAAGAACGAGGTGCGCCGCGGGTCGGTGAGCAGCTCCTTGGCCTGGCCGATCCGCCCGCGGAACGCGAGGAGGTACTCCATCAGCGGGTCCTCCTCCTTCCGCTTGGTGAACGACAGCAGCTCCCGCAGCGACTGCGCCTCCTCCCGTGACTTCACCATCTTGTTCACCCACATGCCGTACACCTTCGACATGCCGAGCAGCCGGCGGGCGTTGGCGGTGGGGGCGGTGTCGAACACGTAGGCCTCGTAGTCGTCCTTGAGCATGAGGTCGACCATGTTCTCGAACATCGCCGACTCCTCGAAGGCGGGGTTCATGGTGGCCGCCTCGACGAACTCGTCGGCCCGGGTGGAGATCTCAGCGAACTTGAGGAACCACTGGATCTTCTCCCGGATCTCGCGCTTGGACCGCTGGATCGCCTCGGTGGTGTCGATCTCGTGAGCCCACAGGTTGTCCACCCCGGAGACGGGCGTCGCCTTCCCGTAGACGTCCTGGTCGAGCAGGCTGGAGAGGCTGTGCACCGGGTTGGTGGACGCCAGCAGGGTCCGCTTGCCCTGCCCGGCCAGCCAGACCGCCGTGGTGCCGGCCATCACGGTCTTGCCGACCCCGCCCTTGCCCCCGAAGAAGCTGTAGCGGATGTCGGGGTGGGCCTGGAAGAAGTCCCGCATGGACTGATCCTGCGGCACCATCACGCCCGCGCCGGGCCGGACCGTGGACTCAGACATCGCCGTACATGATCCGTGAAAGCTTCTCGATCATCTCCAGGCCGGTGACGTCGCGCTCCAGCTCCGGCACGCGGGCGAGCACCTGGCCGCTGAAGCGCCGGTCGATCTCCCCCAGGTAGTGCCGCTGCCCCTGGATGCGGTTCTTCAGGTATGCCGGCACGCCGTCACGCTCGGCCAGCTCCTCGGGGATCACGCGGTTGACGACGTAGCCGCCGATCGGCACGTCGAACTTGGCGAACATCTCGGCGGCCTTGCTGGTGTCGATGAGGATCATCTCCTCGGGGACCAGCACGAAGAAGAAGGCGGTCTTCTCCCGGTCGGTGAGGATCCGGGAGGCCGCGTTGATCCGCTTGCGGATCTCCTGCAGCTCGCCCAGGATCAGGTCCTCCTGGAGCTCGCTGTCGCGGCGGATCCGGGCGGCCACCTCCTCGTACTCCCGCATCTCCTCGCGGAGGTGGGTGATCTTGCCGATCCACTCGTCGTACACCTTGGCCATCGACAGGTAGTAGAGGGCATGGCCGAGGGGCACCAGGTCGTAGATGTAGTAGTCGTAGCCGCCCTCGACCACGATGTCGACCACCGAGTCGAAGATGGCGCTCTCCTCCATGGCCGGCTCGGCGCTGGCCGCCTCGATGTACTCCTCGATCTCGTCGGGCACCTGCTCCAGCGAGTACATGTCGAGGATCTTGTGCCGGATCTCGTCCTGGTAGTCCTTGATCCGGCGGTCGGCGTCGATCTCCTGCGCCCAGAGGTTGTCGACGATCTCGACCGGGCCCTTGCCGAAGATGTCCCGCTGGAAGATGTCGGAGAGGCTCGCCTGCGGGTCCACGGAGAACACCAGCACCTTGTTGCCCCGCCGTGCCAGCCACCAGGCGGTGGCCGCCGAGAAGGTCGTCTTCCCCAGGCCGCCCTTGCCACCGAACATGACGTAGCGCCGTTCGGGGTGGCGCGCGAACACCTCGGCCAGGGGGGTCCTCGGCTCGCCGGCGCTCATCGACTCATCAGAAGATCGCGTCGGTGACGTCCTTCTCTCGCAGCATCCGTCGCTTCCAGGTCGAGATCTGCGGGACCACGTAGGGCGTCAGCCGCAGCGAGTAGTAGGGGGGCAGGATGGGAACGCCGAGCAGGTCGCCCATCGTGATCAGGATGAACAGGTGCTCCATGCTGGCACGCGTGCGCATGGCCTGGCGCGTCATGTCGTGCGCGGCCATCCCGTAGGTGATCTCGCGCAGCTTGCTGAGGAAGCTCCTCCGCTTCGGCTCCTGGGCGGCCTCGTCGGGCATCAGCGCCTCCTCACATGCCGTGGAGCTCGTACTCGTGAGATTCGCCGAACAGCCGCTCCCTGAGTACCCGGCGCTTCCAGGTGGAAACCTCCGGCACCACGTAGGGCAGCAGCCTGAGCGCGTAGTAGGGGGGCAGCACCGGCAGGCCGATCATGTCGCCGACGGTGACGGCCATGAACATCGTGCCGAGCGAGGAGCGCATCTCCACGGCGTGCCGGCTGAACTCGTAGCCGCCCATGCCGTGGAGGAACTCCCGGAGCCCCTGGAGGAGACGCCGGGGTCGCGACGCACGGTCCATCCCAACCTGGTCCATACCGGCCCTCACCCGCACGATAGCATGCGGGGATGGCCAGATCCCTGCTGCTGCTGGCGGTCATCGTCGTCCTGGTGTGGTTCGCCCTCGGGACCGGCCGCAACATCCGCAGGGGCAACCAGCTGCTGCGCTGGCTGCAGGGTGGGCTGCCGCTGCTGGGCAGGCGCACGACGCTGCGCTGGCTCGGCAGCTCGGCCGTCCGGCTGGAGATCGTCGAGCCGGTCCCGCCGTTCCGCCAGGCGGAGGTCGTCGTCGTCCTGGAACCAAGGGACGTGGCGGTGTTGTGGGTGTGGGCCCGCGCCCGCCGGCGCCGGGACTTCCTGATCGTGCGGGCCAGGCTGGAACGGCCACCGCGGTTCGAGCTGGTGGCGGCGGACCTCAGCGGGTGGACGGGACGGGACGCCATGCGGGACATGGACCCGGCGGCCTGGAGCTTCGCGGACTGGAGCGGTCCGTCGGTGCGGGCCGCGCACGGACCGGGCGCCGACCCCGCCGTGACCCGGCAGCTGTGGGACCGCCTCGCCGGGGCCAGCGGCGGGATCTGGCGGCTCTCGATCCGGCGGGCGCCTCCTCACCTGGAGGTCCACGTGCTGCCGCCGGACACGGCGGCCGTCACCGCCGACGGGCTCTTCCGGACGGTCGCCGAGGTGGCGCGGGCGGCCACGGCCTAGCCGGTCGACGCGGGCGTCGCCGGGGCCGCCTCCCTTCCGCGGTACCTGGCCCAGGCGTTCCAGCCGTCCCAGGCGATCACCAGCGCCGCCACGAACAGCAGCGCCGCCACCGCGATCATCGCCCAGCCGCCGAGCACCGAGATGGTGGCCACGCCCTCCCTGGTGACGACCGTCT
>DASYRU010000452.1:0-6380 GCA_036004165.1 Actinomycetota bacterium | reverse complement strand
GCACGGACTGCAGGGGCCGGCCACGATCGACGGCCGCGAGGTCGACGCCTTCTACTGGTTGTCGTTCACCTTCCCGTTCAACTTCACCGGTCAGCCGGCCGCGACGGTCCCTGCGGGGTTCACCGACGACGGCCTGCCGGTCGGGCTGCAGCTCGTCGGACGCAGGCTGGACGACGCCCTGGTGCTGCGGGCATCCGCGGCGTTCGAGGCCGCGGCCCCATGGCGGGACCAGTGGCCTCCGGTCCTGGCAGAGCTGGACGGGTAGCGGCGTGACCTTCTGAGTCCTACAGGCCGATCTCCGGCGCGACCTGCTGGATGCCGGCGATCGACACGGCGATGAACTGGTCGAGGGGGAGGCCGAGCGTCTCCTCCGCCCCGTAGACCTCGTCGCGGTTGACCCCGGGGGCGAAGGACTTCTCCTTCAGCTTCTTCTTGACCGACGACACCTTCATGCCCGCCGACCGCTCCGGGCGGACCAGCGCCGCCGCCACCAGCAGGCCGGCGATCGCGTCGGCGTGGACCACGGCCTTCGACATCAGGTCGGTGCGGTACTGCTCGTGGGCGTGGGCCAGCACCGCGTTCACCACCGGCTCCTCCACGCCGGCCTCCCGCAGCCACTGGGCCGCCAGATGGGCGTGCCGCGACAGGTCCTCGCCGGTCTGGTCCTGGTCGAGGTCGTGGAACAGCCCGGCGAGCGCCCAGCGGTCCTCGTCCTCGCCGAACTGGCCGGCAAGGGCACGCATCACCCCCTCCACCGAGATCAGATGGCGGACGGTGATGTCCTTGTCGGTCTTGTCCTTCACCAGCGCGCGCGCTTCTGCCAGCTCCATGGGCCAGATCCTCCCTCCGGTCGCCGATGATCATCCCAGTTGCGCTGCGGCGCTCGCCAGGACACCAGCATTATTGTTTCGATGGTGTCGCATTGGGTACGCTGTCCCTGGAGTGAACGCCGAGCCGGATCGCGGAGGTGCGGCATGTCGGTCGTCAGCGGCCAGGTCCTGGTCGCCTACCTGGCCCTGGTCACGGTCCTGATGCTCACACCCGGCCCGGACATGCTGTTCGTGCTCGCCAGCGGGATCCGCAGCGGTTCCAGAGCCGGGTTCGTCGCCGCCGTCGGCGTCGCGGTGGGCGAGACGATCCACCTGCTGGCCGCGGCGGCCGGCCTGGCCGCGCTGTTCCGCGCCGCGCCCGTGCTCTACGAGCTGGTGCGCTTCACCGGCGCGGCCTACCTGCTGTGGCTGGGCGTCCGCAGCCTGCGGACCCGCGGCGGCCAGCAGGTGATGGAAGGAAGGGGCGGGGCGAAGAGCACCCGGCGGGCGTTCTGGCGCGGGCTGGTCACCAACGTGCTGAACCCGAAGATGGCGTTGTTCACGGTCGCGCTGCTGCCGCAGTTCGTCGACCCGTCACGGGGGCAGGTGCCCGCCCAGTTCCTGGTGCTCGGCGCGTGCTTCGTCGCCATCGAGATCCTGGTGGACGGCACGGTCGGGCTGGCCGCCGGCCGCGTGCGCCGGGTCCTGGCACGCCGGCCCCGAGCGGCGCGCGGCCTCGACGTCGCCAGCGGGTCGGTGTTCGTCGGGCTGGCCGCCAAGCTCGCCCTCACCCGCTGACCTGAGGGTTCGCCCATCGGCCCGGCCTCGCGTCCTGACCAGCCCGCACCGTTCGGGCGGCTGGACTTCCTGTATGTGCCCAGTCGCGATGTGGCCGCCGATCTCGAGTACTTCACCCAGGTGCTGGGCGGCCGCGTCGTCTTCGCGGTGGCGGCGATGGGGACCAGGGTCGCCGCCGTCCAGCTCGGCGAAGGCCCGCCGTTGGTGCTGCTGGCCGACCATGTCGAGGGGGAACGCCCGATCCTGGTGTACCGGGTCGCCGACCTCGACGCCGCCCTGGCCGAGCTGGAGGCTCGTGGCTGGCAGCGGCAGCAGACCCTGGAGATCCCGCACGGCCCATGCTGCTCGTTCCGGACGCCTGGCGGCCACCGGATCGCGCTCTACCAGCTGACCCGACCGGAGGCGGCCGGCCACTTCGACGGCCGCCTCGACTTCTGAGCCATGCGGCGGCGCGTGTCGCAACCGCAGCGTACCTTGACGCGATGCAGCGCAACGCGCCGCTGCAGAACCGCGTCACGCCCACCGGTGAGATCGTGGCCGATCCGGGCCGCGGCCTGCTGATGGGAAACCGCGGCTGCCTGCACGGACCGGACCGCCGGCTGGGTACCGCCCGCTGGCGCTCCAGGCTGTGGATCTGCTGCACGCTCACCTGGAAGGGCGTTCGGCGCGACCCGATGCCGCCCGGACGCTGGACGGCGCTGTTCTTCCTGGACGAGGCGACAGCGCTGGCGGCCGGGCACCGCCCGTGCGCCTACTGCCGCCGCGCCGACTTCGTTGCCTTCGCGGAAGGGTGGCGCAGCGCCCACCGACTGCTGGAGCGGCCGCGTGCCTCCCAGATCGACGCCGGCCTGCACGGCGAGCGGGTCGACCCGCGCTCGCGCCGGCAGCGCACCCGACCGGCGTTGTTCGGCGAGCTGCCCGACGGTGCCATGGTCCGCCACCGCGGCGCCGCCGGCCTGGTGCTCCGGGGCGCCATGCTGCCGTGGTCGTTCGCCGGGTACCAGGTTCCCGTGGCGGTCTCGGCGGCCACCTCGGTCGACCTGCTGACGCCGCCGGCGGCGGTTGCGACCATCGCCGCCGGCTACCGCCCGCTGCTCCACCCCAGCGCCGCTGAGCGGACGAGGTCGGGCACAATCGACGGAGACTGATCGGGGGTGACGCGAGCGTGAGCGATCGGGTGCGGATCACCCACCCGGACAAGGTGCTGTTCCCCGAGGACGGCATCACCAAGGCCGAACTGGCCGCCTACTACCAGGCGGTCGCCGCGTTGATGCTGCCGCTGGTGCGCGGACGGCCGGTCACCATGCAGCGGTTCCCGAACGGGATCGCCAAGGGCGGCTTCCTCCAGAAGCAGATCGGCGACTACTTCCCCGACTGGATCCAGCGGGTCACCGCCCCCAACCGCCGCACCCGCCAGGGCACCACCCGCGAGCAGGTCACCTACATGGTCTGCGGCAGCCCCGACGACCTCGTCTACCTGGCCAACCAGGCCTGCATCACCCCGCACGTCTGGCTGAGCCGCACGCCGGACATCTACCGTCCGGACCAGCTGGTCTTCGACCTCGACCCGGCCTCGACCGACCCGCGGGTGCTGCGCCTGGCGGCGGCCGCGCTGCACCAGCTGCTGGACGAGCTCGGCCTGGCGTCGTTCCTGAAGTCCAGCGGGTCGCGCGGCCTGCACGTGGTGGTGCCACTGGTCCCAGGCGCCGAGACCGACGAGGTGAAGGTGTTCAGCATGGCCGTGGCCGAGGTCCTGGCCGCACGCCATCCCGACGACCTCACCACCGAGGGCCGCATCGCCGACCGGGGCGGCCGCCTGTACCTGGACATCGGGCGCAACGGCTACGCCCAGACCATGGCGGCGCCGTATGCGGTGCGGGCGCTGCCCGGCGCGCCCGTCTCGGTCCCGCTGGAGTGGTCCGAGCTGGAGGAGTTCGATCCCAGGCGCCACACGCTGCGGACGATCGCCGAACGGCTCGACCTGCCGGACCCGTGGGCCGGCCTGGAGCAGGCCGCCTGCACCCTCGACCACGCCGGCGACCGGCTGGCCGAGCTCGGCGGGTTCACCCCCCGTTGACCTGGATTCGCAGCGCCTTGGTGGCGCGGCCGAGGACGTTGCCGATGCCCCACCTGGCTTCCAGGTCGGCGAGCTTGCCGGCGTCCGCCGGCGTGTGCGGCAGCGCGGTGTCGACGGCGGGAAGCTCGAGCGTCCGTACCGTGCGCACGACGGCCGGCGCCCGGGTGAGGTACTCGCTGGCCGCGCCCAGCTTGGCCGCGACCCCGGCGACGCGGCGATCGCCGGCCGCGGCCGCCTCCAGCAGGGCATCCAGCGTGCCGAACCTGCTCAGCAGGCCGGCGGCGGTCTTGGCCCCGATCCCCGGCACCCCGGGGAGCCCGTCGCTCGGGTCACCCCTGAGCGTGGCGAAGTCGGCGTACTGGGCGGGGGCGATGCCGTAGCGCGCCGTGACGGCGGCGGCGTCGACGACCTCCAGCTTGGCGACGCCGCGGGCGGTGTACAGCACGCGGACGGTGCGGGCGTCGTCGATCAGCTGGAACAGGTCGCGGTCGCCGGTGACGACGTCGACGGGCATGGTGGCCTGCTCGGCGAGCGTGGCGATCACGTCGTCGGCCTCGTGCTCTGGGGCCCCAAGGGTGGCGATGCCGAGGGCGGCGAGCGCGTCGAGGATGATCGGGACCTGTTCGGCAAGCCCTGGCGGCTCGGCCTCGCCGGGCGGCGCGCCGCCGCCTCCCGGCGCCGCGTTCTGGTCGGCGAGCCGGTGCGTCTTGTAGGTGGGGAGCAGCGCGACGCGCCAGGCCGGGCGCCAGTCCTGGTCGAGGCAGGCCACCATGTCGGTGGGGTGGAAGCGCGTGATCAGCGTCGACACCATGTCCAGAAACCCGCGGACGGCGTTGGTCGGCGTGCCGTCCGCGGCCGGCATCGAGGCCTTGACCCCGTAGAAGGCGCGGAAGTACAGGCTGGCCGAGTCGAGCAGCATCAGCGTCACGCGCTTCGCCTCCCCTCGGCGGCCCCGCCCGCCTGCGCGCCGGCTAGGCGGTGACCGGCTCGTGGCCCTCCAGCGGTCGGACGAGCTCTGGACGGTTGTTGCGGATGTTGCCGACCGCCCGGTCCACCGGCCACAGGGCCAGCAGATCCTCGGCGGCCGGCTCCAGCAGCGCCGTCAGCTGCTCGACGTCGTGGTTGTCGGGGTCCAGCCACGCGTCCCACGCCTCTGGCGGCAGGATCACCGGCATCCGGTGGTGCACCGAGGCCATCAGCTGGTTGGCGGTGGTGGTCACGATCGTGCAGGTCCACAGCTCGCCGTCGGCGCCGGCGGCCTCCTCGCCGTCCTTCTCGGCGGCGGGGTCGCGCCAGGTCGACCACAACCCCGCCAGCGCCAGCGGCTTGCCGTCACGCGCGGTGATGTAGAACGGCTGCTTGCGCTGGCCCTTGCCCTGGTCCTGCCACTCGTAGAAGCCGTCGATGGGGATGATGCAGCGCCGCTTGGAGAGGTTGCGCTGCCAGGTCGGCTTCTCGCGGACGGTCTCGGCGCGCAGGTTGACGATCTGGTTCTTGCCCTTTGGGTCCTTGGCCCAGCGGGGGATCAGGCCCCACCGCAGCGCCTGCAGGGTGCGGGCGCCGTCGCTGCCGGCGACCACCACCAGGATGTCGCTGGCCGGGGCGACGTTCCAGCTCGGCTGGCGGCCTTCCACGCCGTCGGCCGGCTCGGCACGGAACTGTTCGGCGAGGAAGGACAGCTGGCTGGAGGAGGTGAACCGTCCGCACATGCACCCACCTTACCCGCGAGACCGGACACCGGCCTCCTAGCTGGTGGGGGTCTCCCTGGTCACCGCCTCGCCCGCCTGGATGTCGGCGACGTGGGTGGTGCCGTACCCCTCGGTCTCCGGGTCGCCGTGCTGGCCCCTGGTGAGGGCGAACTCCTCCTCCGGGGAGAGCACCAGGCGGTGGCGGCCGGCGATCGCGAAGTAGAGCACGCCGAGCACGAAGTAGATCAGCGTCCCGTACACCCCAGGCCGGTAGTCCTCATTGGAGTACAGCGAGATCAGCGAGACCAGCGCGATGGCGCCGGCGATCCCCGCACCCCACTCGCCGACGGGGCTGCGGTAGGGCCGCGCGATGTTCGGCATCCTGCGGCGCAGCAGGATGAACGACAGGCACTGCATGAAGTAGGAGATGACGGCGCCGAACACGGCCATGTACAGCAGCGCGCCCACGATCTGCCCGGCCAGCTGGCCGCTGCTCTTGCCCAGCTGGTAGATCAGCACGGCCAGCGCGTAGCCGACCACCGCGCCGGCGATCAGGGCGATGTGGGGGGTGTTGCGCTTGCCGTGCGTGACCGACAGCCACTTCGGGAAGTAGCCGGCCCGCGACAGCGAGAAGGTGTTGCGGCCGTAGGCGTAGATGATCGTGAAGAAGCTCGCGATCAACCCCACCAGTCCGATCAGCGCCAGCAGCTCCGCCGCCGTCCCCTCGCCGAAGACCCCCTTGAACCCGTCGAACAGCGGCGTGGCCGAGGTGCCGATGACCGCGGCGCCACCGTCGACGCCGGTGTTGAGCAGCAGCGTCAGCACGCCGGTGACGACCAGCGTGGTCATGCCCCAGAGCGTCGCCCGCGGCACGTCGCGTTTGGGGTCGTGGGACTCCTCGGCCGCCAGCGGCAACTCCTCGATCGCCAGGTAGAACCAGATCGCGAACGGGATCGCCGGGAAGAGTCCCCCGATCCCGTGCGGCAGGAAGCTCGAGCCCCCGGCGTC
>DASYRU010000451.1:0-9024 GCA_036004165.1 Actinomycetota bacterium | reverse complement strand
CTTCGGCCTGTGGGACAACCACGCCCACCCGGGCAGCATGATGTTCGACCCCTCCGGCGCCGGCTTCTTCGAGAGCGTGGCGGCGCGGACCGTCCGCGCCGGCCAGAATCTCCTCCAGGCCGCCCGCATGGGCGTCACCGGCATGCGCTGCCTGCACGAGGTCTCCGGCATCGACCTGGCCTGGGCGGCGGCGTTCCGCGCCGCCGAGCCGCCCGGCCCGCGGCTGCGCTGCGCCGGCCGAGCGATCCGCACCACCGGCGGGCACGGCAGCGTCTTCCCGCGCCGCTTCCTGGAGTTCGAGGACGCGGTGGAGGCTGACGGCCCCGCCGCGGTCGCGCGGGCGGTCCGCTCCCAGGCCGAGCGGGGCGTCGACTGGATCAAGGTGTTGCTCACCGGCGGCCTGGCCAGCCCGCACGAGACCGTGCACGGCGCCCAGCTCAGCGACCAGGAGCTGGTCGCGCTGATGACCACGGCCAACCTGCGCGGCCTGCCGGTGGCGGCCCACTGCGGCGGCGCCCGGCCCGCCGAGCGCTTCGCCGAGCTGGGCGGCCGCACGGTCGAGCACGGCTACGTGCTGGACGAGCGGGCCGCCAGGCGGATGGCCGAGGCGGGGACCTGGCTGGACCCCACCCTCGGCGTCTCCCACGACGAGGCGATGATGCGGGCCGACGGCTGGCCCGACTACGCCCTGGAGCGGGCGCTGGCGGTCGCGCCCGAGCACCGGGAGTCGCTGCGCCTGTGCCTGGCCGCCGGCGTGCCGATCGTCACCGGCGCCGACCTCAACCCGATCGGACCGCGGCTGCACGCCGAGCTCGGCTTCCTCGAGCAGGCCGGCATGAGCCGCCAGCAGGTCCTGCTGGCCGCCACCGTCGCCAGCCGCACCCTCAACGGGCTGGGCGACGCCCCGGCCCCCCAGCCGGGAACCGCCGCCGACCTGCTGCTGCTGGACGGCGACCCGCTCGAGGACCTGGCGGTGCTGCGCCGCCCCGCCGGCGTCCTCGCCTACGGCCGGGTGCTGCTCAGCCCGTGAACAGGTCCAGCGGCAGGAACGCCGAGACCACGAAGTTGGGCACGTCGACCAGCTCGCTGACCTTGAGGTCGACCGCCACGCTGCAGATCGCGTAGGCCTGCTGGCGTGTCCAGCCGCCGTGCTCCATCAGGTGGTCGATCATGTTGAGCAGGGCGTTCCGCGCGGCGAGCGTGAGGTCCTCCGGCCGGTTCTCGCCGTCGCGGGTGACCGACAGGCCGGTGGTGGCGAAGAAGCGCCGCGGTGCCGCGAACTCGGGCGGCAGGAAGTAGTCCTCGCGCGTGAACTGGAGGTCCCTGATGCCGAGGGCGGCGGCCCTGCCCTTGTGGACCGCGAAGCGGACGTGCAGGGTGGCGCGCATCTCGATGGCGGTCCCGCAGGTCTCGCAGTCGCCCTGGGCGAAGTGGGCGTCGCCGGCCGAGAACAGCCCGCCCTCGGCGTAGACGGGGATCAGCAGCCGCGTGCCGGTGGAGAGCTGCTTGATGTCGACGTTGCCGGCGGTCTCCCGCGGCGGGATGGTGCGCAGCGCCTCCCCGGCGACCGCCGGGTCGGACGGCACCGCGTCGGTCGGGTCGGGCGGCAGCACGAAGCCGCCGCGGTCAAGGGCGGCCTGCTCGCGGGCGGTGGTGGCCTGCAGCAGCCGCCGGTCGGGGGACAGCCCGATGGTCCCCATGAACGGCGCCCCCGGAACGCGCACGCCGGGCAGGTCGTCGGAGGTCGCCCAGCCGTCGGCGATCCGCCAGCGGGCCATGTACGGGTCGGGGAACTGGTCGCGCAGGAAGCCGAAGCCGGGCACCTGCACCGTGTAGCCGTAGCTGTCCGGCTCCACGTCGAGCATCTCGACCTCGAGCAGGTCGCCCGGCTCGGCGCCGTTGACGAACACCGGCCCGGTCAGCGGGTGGACGACGGCGAGGTTGGGCGCACGGACCGTCTCGAGGGTCGCCACGGGGCCCATCTGGCCGTCGAAGGCATCCCGAGTCTGAAGGACGACCTCGTCGCCGGGATCGCAGCGGACGATCGGCGGGATGTCCGGATGCCAGCGGTTGTGGCCGGTCTCCGGCTCCTCCGCGAGCGTCTTCGCATAGTCGACGCGCACCTCGTGCGTTGCCATGGGCCACCTTCCTCCGTCGACGATCTCGGCGGCGAGATCATCGCCGTTTGCGTCCTGGTAGGAAAGGCGTCCCTGCAATCAGCGCCCGAGGCGGAGATGAGGTAGGGCGGCGGCGAACCTAAGGTATCCGTCCGATCCGGGCCGACGGGGCTTAGCCCTACCGTGACGATCAGATGACCAATCGGGACGAAGGCAGGTGAGCGAGGATGCACACGATCCTGGACATCGCGGCCGACGACCACATCGACGAGCTCCGCCGGCGGGCCCGCCGGGCCAGGCTGCTGGCCAAGGCCCGCGCCCGCAGCACCCGGCCGATCATCCGGAAGGGTGCGCGCTAGGAGGGCGGCATGACCGTGGTCGACCGCGGCAAGCAGCAACGAGCCGGCGAGTTCGCCGGCTCGTTCGCATGGGGGCCGGCCGGCGCCATACTGCGTGGCATGGCCACGAGACCGAGCAGCGCCACCTTCGTCGGCCGGTCAGAGGAGCTGGCCCGGCTCGCCGAGGCGCGCGACCGCGCCGCCGGGGGCGCCCCCACGGTGGTGGTGGTCGGCGGTGAGGCCGGGGTGGGCAAGAGCCGGCTGCTGCGCCGCTTCGCGGACGACTCCAGCGCGCTGGGGGCCA
The DNA here is from genome assembly GCA_036004165.1 of Actinomycetota bacterium. GTDB lineage: Bacteria > Actinomycetota > CALGFH01 > CALGFH01 > CALGFH01 > CALGFH01. Next base: position 6,265 of record DASYRU010000451.1, on the reverse strand, counting down.
CCGTCCTGGTCGGCGGGTGCGTCGAGCTGGGCGGCGAGGGGGTGCCGTTCGCGCCGATCGTGGAGGCGCTGCGCACCTTTGTCCGCGGCGTGGACGCCGCCGAGCTGGAGCGCTGGCTCGGACCGGCCCGGGCGGAGCTGGCCCGGCTGCTGCCGGAGCTGGGCCCGGTCCCGACCGGCGCCCAGGGAGGCGAGCTGGACCTCTGGTCGGTTCAGGGGCGGCTGTTCGAGCTGCTGCTCGGCCTGCTGGAGCGGCTGGCGGCCGAGCGCACCGTCATGCTGGTGGTCGAGGACCTCCACTGGGCCGACCGCTCCACCCGCGACCTGCTCGCCTACCTGATCGGTAACCTCCGCCAGGGGCGCCTGGCGCTGATCCTCACCTACCGCAGCGACGAGCTGCACCGCCGCCACCCGCTGCGCCCGTTCCTGGCGGAGCTGGAGCGCGGCCGGGTGGAGCGGCTGGAGCTGGAGCGGTTCGCCCGCGACGAGGTGGCCGCCCAGCTCACCGGCATCCTCGGCGCGCCGCCGCCGGCCGGGCTCGCCGAGCGGATCCACGTCCGCTCTGGCGGCAACGCCTTCTTCGTGGAGGAGCTGGCGGCCGCGGCCGGCAAGGACCAGGAGCTGCCCCGCAGCCTGCGCGACACCCTGCTGGCCCGCATCGAGCTGCTGCCGGAACCGACCCAGCAGGTGCTGCGGGCGGCCTCGGCGGCGGGCGGCCAGGTCGGCCATGACCTGCTGGCCGCGGTGGCCGAGCTGCCGGAGCCGGGACTGCTGGAGGCGCTGCGCGAGGCCGTCTCCACCCATGTCCTGGTCGCCGACGCCGGCGACCGCGGGTACGGGTTCCGCCACGCCCTGGTCAAGGAGGCGGTGTACGCCGAGCTGCTGCCCGGCGAGCGCGGCCGCCTGCACGGCCGCTTCGCCGCCGCCCTGGCCGCGTGGGCGGCGCAGGGGGCCGCCGACGGCCCCGGTCGCGCCGCCGAGCTGGCCTGGCACTGGTACGCCGCCCACGACCTGGAGCGGGCCCTGCCGGCCGCGGTCGAGGCCGGCCTGGCGGCCGAGCGCGCCTACGCCTTCGCCGAGGCCCAGCGCCATTTCGAGCGGGCGCTGGAGCTGTGGGAGCAGGTCCCGGCCGAGGTGGACCGGGGGATCGACCGGCTGGAGCTGCTCGGCCGGGCCGCCGAGGCGGCCGCCAACGTCGGTTCGATCGACCGGGCGATCGCGCTGGTCCGTGCGGCCCTCGCCGAGGTCGACCCCGAGCGCGACCCGCGCCGGGCCGGCCTGCTCACCTCGCGGCTGGCCCATCACCTGCGGATCGCGGGCCGGCCAGGCGCCTTCGAGGCCTACCAGGAGGCGGTGCGGCTGGTGCCGCCGACCCCGCCGACGGTGGAGCGGGCCAACGTCCTGGCCGCCTTCGGGCAGGCGCTGATGCTGCGTGCCAGCATGGCCGAGGCCCTGACGGTGTGCGAGGAGGCGATCCCGGTCGCCCGCGCCAGCGGCGCCCGGTCGGTGGAGCCGCACCTGCTCAACACCCGCGGGGTCGCCGTCTACTGGCTCGGCGACCCCGAGGGCGGCCTGTCCGACCTGCGGCGGGCGCGACGGCTTGCGGCCGAGGCCGGCGCCCCGCGGGAGGAGGTGCGGGCCTGCATCAACCTGTCCGACGTGCTTGGTGAGCTGGACCGGCTGGAGGAGGCGGTGGCGACCGCGATGGAGGGGATGGAGGTCGCCCGCCGCTCCGGGCTGCAGCGGACCAACGGCGTCTTCCTGGCGTCCAACGCCGCCAGCTCGCTGTTCGAGCTGGGCCGCTGGGACGAGGTCGACCGGGTCACCGCCGCCGCGGCGGCCTCCAGTGCCGCCGAGGACGTCAACGCGCTGTTCCTGCACAGCGTCCGGGCGCAGCTGGAGGCCGGGCGCGGGAACTTCCGGGCCGCCCTCGCCCACGTCAAGGCGGCCAGGAGCTTCGGCGGTGACGTGTTCGTCGCGGCGCAGTACACCGCCGGGCTGTGCGCGACCGAGGCCGAGGTCGCCGCCTGGGAGGGCCGCCACGACGACGCCAAGGCCGCGGTGGTCGCCGGCCTGGCATCCTCGCAGGCGGTCGGCAGCGAAAGGAACTCGGATGCGCTGCGCGCCGTCGGCCTGCGGGTCGAGGGCGACCGGGTGGAGCAGGCCCGCACGCGGCAGGACGACGCCGCGGTCCGGGATGCCCGGCGGGTGGCCACCGAGCTGCTGCGGCAGGTCCGGAGCGGCCACGACGCACCCAGCGTCCCGTGGCGGCGGGCCAGCATCGCCACCTGCGAGGCCGAGTGGACGCGGGCGCAGGGCAGCTCCGACCCCGAGCGCTGGGAGGCTGCCGCGGCCGCCTGGGAGGCGGTCGCCCACCATCCCTACCACGCGGCCTACGCCCGCTGGCGGGCGGCCGCGGCGCTGCTGGCACGGCGGGGCGACCGGGATCGGGCCGGGCGGCTGCTGCGGCAGGCCCACGCCGCGACCGTCGCCCTCGGCGCCGAGCCGTTGCGGGGGGAGGTCGAGCGGCTCGCCAGGCTTGGCCGCATCCAGCTGGCTCCGACCGCGGCCGGCGGCCGGACCGCCCCGTCAGAGGCAGGCGCGGACGGCGCCGACCTGGGCCTCACCGCCCGCGAGCTCGAGGTCCTGCGGCTGGTGGCCGAGGGCCGCAGCAACCGCCAGGTGGCCGAGGCGCTGTTCATCAGCGCCAAGACCGCCAGCGTGCACGTCTCCAACATCCTCGCCAAGCTCGGCGTGGCCAGCCGCGTCGAAGCGGCCGCGGTGGCCCACCGGCTCGGCCTGGTCGCCGACCAGCAGGCCCGGCCCACGCGAGCGGGCCGGGCCTGACGATCGGGGCTAGCTGTTGGAGCCCGGTTCCAGCCGGTCGGCTATCGTGGAGGCGGCATGGCGCTCTCACGGCAGGCGGATCCCGGGCTGTTCGGCCCCGACAGCGTCTCCTGGCGGGTGCTGCGCGAGGCGACCGTGATGATCGGCGGGGTGCGGGCCCTGCTGCTGCACGCCGCCCACCCGCTGGTGGTGGCCGGCGCCCGCCAGACGGGCATGTACGAGCGCGACCCGTGGCGGCGGCTGGAGCGGACCCTGCGCCTCACCTTCACGGTGGTCTTCGGGACCGAGCGGGAGGCCAGCGCGGCCGCCAGGCGGATCGACGAGGTCCACGGCGGCATCCACGGGATCGACCCGGTCACCGGGATGCGCTACGACGCCCGCGACCCGGAGCTGCTGCTGTGGGTCCACGCCAGCCTGGTCACCAGCTTCCTGCTGTTCGAGCGGCTCACCATCGGCCGGCTGGACGACCGGGGCCGCCAGGCCTTCCACGAGGAGCAGCTGCGCGCCGTGGAGCCGCTGCGGCTGCCCCGCGACCGGGTCCCGCCCACCATCCAGGGCCTGCAGGCCTACGTCGATGGGGTGGTGGCCGGCGGCGTGCTGCGCCGCACCGACGGCACCGCCTCGGTGGCGGCCCTGGTCGGCGACCCGCCGGCGCAGGTGCCGCGGCGGCGGCTGTGGCGGATCGTCAGCTTCCTCGCCTTCGCCACCCTGCCGCCGCCGGTGCGCGCCCTGTACGGGGTCGAGCACGGGCGGCTCGACGAGCTGCGGCTGCGCGCACTCTGCGCCGGCATGCGGCTGGACCGGCCGATCATGCCGCCGCGGCTGCGCTTCATCGCCCCGGCGATCCTGGCCGGCGCCCGCCTCCGCGGCGAGCCCGTCCGGGTCGCCGACGCCGGCCTGTTCCTGACCGACCGGAGGCCGCGCTAGGCCTCGGCGTGGGTGGCGCCGGCGGGGGCCGGCAGGTACCCGCCGCTGCCGCCGTCGCCGGAGCCGTTGTCCTTGCGGCAGCCGGCCACCACCAGGCCGAGCGCGAGCAGCACCATCAGCACCGCGAGCAGCGTGCGTCCCATGGCATCCTCCTGCGATCGCTTCGCAGTGGGAACCCGGGGAGGCGGTCACCCGATTCCCGCCAACCGCCGCCGCCGGCTGCCCTCGCCGAGGCGCCGTTGGCCGCGTAGCCTGCCGTCATGGACGCCTCCCACCGCGGCGCTTCAGAGCCCCGCTCAGGCATGCCCGGCGCGCATGCTCCAGGCGATGCGTCAGCGCAGCCGGGACGAATGCGGCGCCGATACTTGACCGGGGCTCTGGCCCGCTGGCGGGCCGAGCTGGAGGCATGGGCGATCCCCGAGCACATCCTCGCCGGCGCCCCGGAGTCGCCGTGGGGCTTCCCGGTGGGGTTGTTCCGCGCCAGGGCCGAGCGGGCCGGCGACCGGCCGGCGACCCCCTCGGACCGGGAGGCCGCCCGCTGGCTGCCGCGGGGCGGCGCCGTGCTGGACGTCGGCGCCGGCGGCGGCGCGGCCAGCCTGCCGCTGGCGGGGGTGGCCGGCCGGCTGACCGCGGTCGACGAGTCGGCCGAGATGGTGGCGGCGTTCCTGGCGGCGGCAGCGGCGGCCGGGGTGGCCGCCGACGGCGTGGAGGGCCGCTGGCCGGCGGTCGCCGGCCGGGTCGGCCCCGCCGAGGTGGTCGTCTGCCACCACGTCCTCTACAACGTGGCCGACCTGGCCCCGTTCGCGGCCGCCCTGACCGGCCACGCCCGCCGCCGGGTGGTGGTGGAGCTCACCGAGCGCCACCCGCTGGTCGGCCTCGCGCCGCTGTGGCGCCGCTTCCACGGCCTCGACCGTCCCGCCGGGCCGACCGCCGGCGACGCCGCCGAGGCGCTGCGCGCGCTCGGGCTCGCTCCGCAGCGGCAGGACTGGGAGCGCCAGGACCGGCTCGGCTTCGAGCGGTTCGAGGACCTGGTGGCGTTCACCCGCCGCCGGCTCTGCCTGCCGGCCGACCGGGACCGCGAGGTGGCCGACGCCCTGCTGCAGGCCGGCACCCGCCGGCTGGACGGCGTCTGGGTCGGCGCCGGGCCCCGCCGGGTGACCACCCTGTCGTGGCCCGGCTCGGCCGGAGCCGGCTAGGCGAGCCGCTCGATGACGGTCCCGTCGCCGGAAACCGCGAACGCGGTGGGCACGACCGCGACGTGGTAGCGCCGCGCCAGCTCGGGCCGCTCGGTGACGTCCACGCTGTGCAGCGGGCGCGGCCCGGCGGCCAGGCGCCGCTCCAGCTCGCGGCAGTCGCTGCACAGCGGGTGGGTGAACTGCACCACGATCTCGCCGGCGCCGGCGGCGCCGAGCCCTTCCAGGTCGATCACCCCGACGCTGCCGGGCCGCACGCCGCGGACGCGCGCCAGCAGCCGGTACAGCTCGCAGCCGACGCACAGCCCGGTGGCCGCCGCCAGCAGCGCCAGCGTGGCCACCACCCCGCCGAGGACGGCCCCCACCAGCGGGAACCCGGCCAGGTAGGCGAGGGTGGCCGCCGAGAGGACGACGGCGCCGACCAGGTTGGCGAAGCGCGGCGGGCGGGCGTCCTCCACCGGACCCTCGCCGAACCGGGGCTGCACGAAGCGGAAGTAGGCGACGCAGGCAAGGCAGAAGCGGCGGCCGAATCTCAATCCGACGACCAGCTGCACGGCCAGCAGGGTGAGCAGCCACCACCAGCCGGTGAGCAGGGCGACCACGCTCAGCACCCCGATCGTCGCCTGGTTGAAGCGGGGCGCACGGGCGTCGATCACGTCGGTGTCGTCGTAGGGGTCGGCGGTCGGGGCGAACCGGGCGATGGTCGTGGACATGGCGACCGTCCTCAGGTCGGGAGCGCTGCGGGGGGAGGGCGGGCCCGGCGGTTCAGGCGGCCGCGACGACCTGGGGCGCGCGGAACGGCCGCCGGGCCCCCGGACAGGCGGCCGAGACCACGTGGCCGTGGTCGAGGGCGCGGTTCCGGGTCAGCAGGACGGCCATGCCAGCACGGTGCCGGAGCGGGAGGTCGCCTGTCAACCGTCGACCAGGAGCCTGGCCCGGAGGCGGGCGATGTCGGCCGCCGTCACGCCCGCCTCCAGCAGGTAGGGCTCCACGCCGCCGTAGCGCCCGCTCAGGTCGTCGAGCACCTCCAGCATCACCTCGGCCGTCGGCGCGAACCTGGCCAGCAGCGCCGCCCGCTCGTCACGGTCTCCTGGACCGTTCTCCAGCCATGCCTCGTTCCGCGGGCGCAGGCACTCGGCGGTCAGGGCGTAGTCGGCGGCGATCATCTCCGGCGCCACGCCGACCAGGCCGAGCAGCAGCGCGGCGATCAGCCCGGTGCGGTCCTTGCCGGCGGCGCAGTGGATCAGCACGCCACCCTCCGGGGCGTTGGCGATGGCGGCCATCACCGCGGCCACCGGC
>DASYRU010000450.1:0-3805 GCA_036004165.1 Actinomycetota bacterium | reverse complement strand
AGCTGCATGCCGACGCAGATGCCGAGCAGCGGCCGACCGCCGGCGACCCACCCGGCCACCGCGGCCGCCCCGCCGGCGCTGCCGAGGCCCTCCAGGCAGGCCCCGTAGGCGCCCACCCCGGGGACGACCAGCCCGGCGGCGTCGGCAGCGGTCGCCGCGGCGACGGTGGGCACCACGCGCACGTCGGCGCCGGCCCGGTCGAGCGCCTTGGCCGCCGAGTGGAGGTTGCCGACCCCGTAGTCCAGCACCGCGACCCTTGGCGGACCCTCTGACCGGGGGGCTAACCATGAGCCCCCCGGACCCCCTGCCGGTGGCGGGCTCATGCCAGCGTCCCCTTGGTGCTGCCGCTGCCGGCGCGCGGGTCGGGGGTGCAGGCGTCGCCGAGGGCGCGGGCGAGCGCCTTGAAGCAGGCCTCCAGGCAGTGGTGGGGCAGGTCGCCGGCCTCCAGCACCACGTGGACGGTGCAGCGGGCGTTGGCGACCAGCGCCTCCAGCAGGTGGCGGGCCTGGCGGGGGTCGAAGCTGCCGAGCTCGCCTTGGGCGGCGCCGACCTCGACGTCCCACAGCAGGTAGGGCCGGCCGGACAGGTCGACGGCCGCCCGCGCCCTCGCCTCGTCCAGCGGCACGAGCGCGTCGCCGAAGCGGCGCACGCCGGCCTTGTCGCCGAGCGCCTGGGCGAGCGCCTGGCCGATGGCGATGCCGGTGTCCTCGACGGTGTGGTGGGCGTCGACCTCCAGGTCGCCCTTGGCCGTCACCCGCAGGTCGAAGCGGGCGTGCCTGCCGAGCTGCGCCAGCATGTGGTCGAGGAACGGCACGCCGGTGTCGGCCTCGCCGGCCCCGGCGCCGTCCAGGTCGAGCTCGACCGTCACCGCCACCTCGGCGGTGCGCCGCTCGACCCTGGCGCGCCTGCCCGCCATCAGGCCAGCTCCTCGGCGAGCGCGGCGAGGAAGGCGTCGTCCTCGGCGGGGGTTCCGACCGTGACCCGCAGGTGCCGCTCGAGGGTCGGGAAACGCGAGAGGTCGCGGACCAGCACCCCCCGCGCCAGCAGTCCCCGCCACAGCCGTGCCGGGTCGGCGGGGGTCGCGAAGCACAGGAAGTTGGCGTCGCTCGGCAGCACCTGCACGCCCGGGAGCCGGTCCAGTCCCTGCGCCAGCCGTTCCCGCTCCCGCTCGGTGACGGCGATGTGGTCCATCAGCGCGCCCCGGTGGGCCAGCGCCCGCAGCCCCAGCGCCTGGGTCAGCGCCGACAGGTGGTAGGGCAGGCGGACCAGCCGGATACCTTCGATCACGGCCGGGTCGGCGAGCAGGTAGCCGAGCCGCAGCCCGGCCATGCGGAACGCCTTCGAGAAGGTGCGGGTGACGACCAGGTTGGGGTGGTGGGACAGCAGGGCGGCCGCGTCGGCGGCGCCGAACTCGCCGTAGGCCTCGTCGACCACCACCAGCCCGGGCGCGGCCACGCAGACGGCGGCCAGGACGTCGGCGCCGGTGGCCTCGCCGGTCGGGTTGTTCGGCGAGCACCAGAAGGTCAGGTCGGCGGCGGCCTCGGCGACCAGGTCGGCGGCTGCCGGCGGGTCGAGCGGCTGGTCGCGCCGCTGCACCCGGACGACCAGCCGGGTGCCGGTGGTGCGGGCGATCAGCGAGTGCATCGCGTAGGTGGGCTCGACCACCAGCGCCGAGCGGCCGGGGCCGGCGAAGGCGAGCAGCAGCTGCTGCAGCACCTCGTTGGAGCCGTTGGCGGCCCAGGTGCCCTCCGCGCCGTGGCCGGCGTGCAGCGCCAGCGCCTCGCGCAGCTCGGTGGCCTCCCTGTCCGGGTAGCGGTGCAGCTGCAGCCCGCGGACCGCCTCGGCGAGGTCGTCCAGGACCGCCTGCGGGACCCGGTAGGGGGTCTCGTTGGTGTTGAGCCGCACCGGCACGTCCAGCTGCGGCGCGCCGTAGGGGGTGAGGCCGGCGAGGTCGTCGCGGACCCGGACGCGCCCGGCCATCCCCGCGGTGGAGGCGTTCATGTCCGGCTCCCCGGCGGTGGGAAGCGGGCCGCGACGGCGCGGCCGTGGGCGGGCAGGCCCTCCGCGCGCGCGAGCGCCGCCACCGTCGGGGCGGCGGCGGCCAGCGCCTGGCGGTCGAACTCCGCCACCTGGACCGGGCGGAGGAAGTCGAGGGTGGACAGGCCGGCGGCGAACCTGGCGGTGCCGGCGGTCGGCAGCACGTGGTTGGTGCCGGCGGCGTAGTCGCCAAGCGCGACCGGCGTCCAGGGGCCGACGAACACCGCGCCGGCGTTGCGGACCCGGCCGGCCAGCTCTCCCGGGTCGCGCACCAGCAGCTCCAGGTGCTCCGGCGCGAACGCCTCCGCCACCCGCAGCATGCCGGCACGGTCGTCGCAGAGCACCACCGCCGACTGTCCGGCGAACGCCGCCGCCACCCGGTCGCGGTGGGCCGCCGCCGCGACCTCCTCGGCCAGCAGCGGCTCGACCGCCTTCCACAGATCGGGGTCGTCGGTGACCAGCAGGCAGGCGGCCAGCGGGTCGTGCTCGGCCTGGGCGACCAGGTCGACGGCCACCAGCAGCGGGTCGGCGCCGCCGTCGGCCAGCACCGCCACCTCGGTCGGTCCGGCGAAGCCGTCGGTGTGGACCCGGCCGGCGACCTCCCGCTTGGCGAGCGCCACGTACAGGTTGCCCGGGCCGGTGACCGAGTCGACCGCCGGGACGGTGCGGGTCCCCCACGCCAGCGCCGCCACCGCCTGGGCGCCGCCGAGCAGCCACACCTCGTCCACTCCGAGCAGGCGCGCCGCGGCCAGCACGGCCGGGTGGCCGCGGCCGCCCGGACCGGGCGGGGTGGCGAGGGCGACCTGCTCCACCCCGGCGGCCTGGGCCGGCACCACGTTCATGACCACGCTGGACGGGTAGGCCGCCAGCCCCCCCGGGGCGTACACCCCGGCGCGGCGCAGCGGCACGAACCGTTGCAGCAGGCGGACCCCTGGCCGGTCGGCGACCACCAGGTCGGCGGGACGCTGCGCCTCGTGGAACGCGCGCACCCGGGTGATCGCGTCGACCAGGGCCAGCCGGAGCTCCTGGTCGAGGGCCTGCTCGGCGGTGGCCAGCTCGTCGCCGGTGGCCCGCCAGCGGCCCGGCGGGAGCTCGAACCCGTCGAAGCGGCGGGCCGCCTCGGCCACGGCGGCGTCGCCGCGGGCGGCCACGTCGGCGACCAGCGCGCCCACCTCGGCGCTCGCGGCCTGGACCGCGGCCGCCGGGGCGCGTGGCAGCAGCTCGGCCGGGTCGCGGTCCGAGCCTCGCAGGTCGACGACGGGCAGCACGGCAGCTCCGCGGAAGCAGGGGTCGGGACCCCCTCACCCTACCGCAGCGGCGGGGCCGCATGGGCCTGCGGAGCCCGCACCGGATGCCTACCATGACGGGGAAGGTTTCCCCGACCAGCCGGACCGGCGAGGTGCCGTGGAGCTGCCGCTGTTCCCGCTGCAGGCCGTGCTGTATCCCGGCCTGCCGATACCGCTGCACGTGTTCGAGGACCGCTACCGGCAGATGTTCGCGCGGATCCTGGCGCACGGGGAGCGGCGGCGGCGCTTCGGGGTGGTCGCGATCTACGCGGGCAGGGAGGTGGACAGCGACGCCGCCTACCATCCGGTCGGCTGCGCCGCCGAGGTCCGCGACGTGCGCCGCTACCCGGACGGCCGGCTGGACGTGGTCGCCTTCGGCCAGAGCCGCTTCAGGATCGACGGGGTGGTGCAGGCCGCCCCCTACATCGTGGCGGAGGTGAGCACCCTGGCCGAGGCGGCCGGGGAGGCGGCCGAGCAGCGGA
>DASYRU010000449.1:0-3221 GCA_036004165.1 Actinomycetota bacterium | reverse complement strand
TCGCCCGGGGGGCCAGCAACGCCGAGACCGCCGAGCAGCTCTTCATCGGACCGGCGACCGTGAAGTCGCACGTGTCGAGCATCCTCACCAAGCTCGGCCTGCGCGACCGCACCCAGCTGGTGGTCTTCGCCTACGAGAGCGGCCTCGTCGAGGCCGGCGACCGCGACATCGGTCACTGAGGGCCCGGACGGGCAGAACCGGACGCCCACCGGGGAGCGGCCGCGGGTGACTCGACCGCCGCGCCAGCGGCGCCGTCCTTCGCCATGGGAACAGCAGAAGCGTCAGTTATACACAGCTTGGCCCGAACGCTCGAACATGCGTTCCCCAGCAGCTATGTTCCGGCGAGGTCGTGCCCGAGGCGGGATTCGAACCCGCACGCCCTTACGGGCAATGCCTTTTGAGGGCATCGTGTCAACCGTTGCACCACTCGGGCTCGTCCGTGAGGAGGGTACCGGAGATGCGGTCGCGGGAGGAAGTCGCGCTTGTCCTCGGACTCGCGCGACAGGGCCTCAACGACTGCGAGATCGCTCGACGCACCGGCATTCCCCGCGGCACGGTTCGGGACTGGCGGGCGTGCGATGCGCTGGGGATCGAGTGGCGGCCGCACAACCGCTGGAGCCTGTCGGTGGCCAGGCGGGGGAGTGTTGCGCTGCTCGACCAGTTCGTCGGGCCCAAGCGGTAGGCGGCCGAGGGCCGGGCCTCACCCCACGGTCACCGAGCCGTCGGCGGCGACGGCCACCTGGTCGCCGGTGGCGATCGCGCCGCCGGCGTCCTGGGGGAGGACCAGGATCGGGCAGGTCCGCCCGTAGAGGTACTCGGCCACCAGGGCGCCGATCACCAGGATCTCGTCGGGCTCGGCGAGCAGGATGGCGAGCGGGGCGGTGCCGAGCCGGATCGCCTCAGCCAGCACGCTCGAGCTGGAGCTCGAACCCCTCCCGGACGGCATCACCACGATCCGGCCGGTCATCGTCGCGCCGAGCTGCGGATGGTGGTGGTCGCTGATGCGGCCGCTGCGCGGGTCCATCCCGCCCCACAGGCTCAGCGGCGCCTCCAGTACCAGCGCGGACCCGCCGGCCTCGCCGGCGAGCAGCGCCCGGCCATGGAGCTCAGCGCCCTGACCAGAGCGCGTCATCACGGACCACCCTCCCCTCGACGGCCGAGTCGACGCACTCCCGCAGGCTCGCGAACGCCACCTGGACGCCGAGGTTCCCCGGCGCGTACCAGGCCCATTTGGCGGAGCTGGTCATCACCACCCCGCCGGTGTCGCGCAGGATCGGGGTGACGTAGGTGCAGGTGTCGACCACCAGACGCACACCGGCCGCCTCCAGGGTCGCGAGCCAGCCCCGTTCCTCGATCCGGGCCAGCACGTGGCGGCTGGTGTTGACGTAGCACTCCACCTGCGGGTGGACGCGGCGGCCGGCAAGCAGCGCCACCAGCGCGCCGAACTCAGCCACCGAGAAGTGCGGGGTGCCGAGGTTGACGCCGGCGAGGCGGCCCCGGCCCGGCCCGGCGGTGGTGAGCTCGTCGCGGGCGGCGCGGAGCCTCGCCGGCGTGACCGTGACGACCTTGACCGCCTCACGCCGCTGGAGGGCTTCGGAGAGGGTGGGCGCCTCCGGGGTGGAGCCGACCACGTGGATCAGGGCGACCTCACCCGAGGAGGCGGCGGCGGCGCCGACCGCCTTGAGCCGGTCCTCGCCGACCGCCGGCGGCAGGCCGTCCACCACCGGGACCAGGCTGCCGCTCTCCGCGCCGACGACGTGGCCCAGCAGCGGGTAGAGGACGTCCTCGCCGAGCAGCCGGTCCGGCACGGCACGCAGGTCGAACACCACCTGCCCGCGGCGCCGCTCGGTGCGGTGCAGCCCGGCGTTGGGCACCCGGCCGGTGATGGCCGCGCAGATGTCGATGAAGTCGCCGTAGCGGGCGCTGCGCGCGCCGAGCACGGAGTTGACGAACACGACCGCGTTGGACTCGGCCCAGGCGACCTGCTCGCCGAAGCCCGGGCGCCCGGGGAGCTGGTAGGGCGCACAGGTCCAGGTCTCGCGGCAGCCCATCGCGACGTAGGCGTCCATCAGCCGCCTGGCCGCCCTGGCCGTCTCCGGGTCGCCCCGGTAGCGGTCGGGGTGGAGCAGGTCCAGCGAGGAGACGTTGAGGGTGGTCGGCACCCGCACGGCCGCGCCACCCTCCACCAGGCGTTCGGCGAAGTCCAGCCCGGCCTGGCCGTGGTAGAGGCAGCCGTCGATGTGGGCCGAGGCGATGCCGATCAGCTCCGGCGCGCCCGCCAGCTCGGCCAGCTTGACGATCATGCGCATGGCGAGCTGGCCGGCCGGGCCGTCGGCGCCGGCCAGCATGGCGCGGTCGCATCGGCTCAGCCGCACGGCCGCAAGCTCCAGGCGGCCTTGGACGCCGTCGCCGAGCCTTCCGCGAGGTCAGACGATGTTGCGCTCGTGCCGATCCCTTCCCCGGTGGAAGCGGTCCACCGCCAGCGGCGAGACGTCCACCGGCGGTCGCCTGCCCAGGAACAGGTCCCGGACGACCTCGCCGACGGCCGGGCCCTGGAGGAACCCGTGCCCGGAGAAGCCGGTCGCATACAGCAGCCGGGCGGGCCGCGGCGCCTCGCCGATCAGGGCGTTGTGGTCGGGGGTCACCTCGTACACGCCGGCCCAGCCGCCGGCGACGCCGACCTCGGCGAGGGACGGCGCCCGCCGGGCGATCACCTCCGCGAGCCGCGGGATCCAGGCGTCGTCGCGGTCGAGGTTGAAGCCGGGCGGCTCGTCGTCGAGCGACATGCCCAGCAGCAGCCCGGGGCCTTCCCGGTGGAAGTAGAAGGTCGAGGCGAGGTCGATGGTCATCGGCAGGCGTTCGGGCAGGCCTGGCATGGGCTCGGTCAGCAGCACCTGGCGGCGGTAGGGGGTGACCGGCAGGTCGACGCCGGCCATGGCGCCGACCCCGTGGGACCAGGCACCGGCGGCGCAGACCAGGGCCGTCGTCTCGACCGTTCCGCCGGAGGTGACCACGGCCTGGATCGCGTCGTCGCGAAGCTGTACCTCCAGCAGCTCGCAGCCGGTCACGACCCGGGCGCCGTGGCGCCGGGCGCCGGCGGCGTAGCCCTGCACGACCGCCTCGGGCGTGGCCAGGCCGTCGTCGGGGGAGAACGCGGCGGCGAGCAGGCCAGCGGTGTCGACCAGCGGCGACAGCCGCGCGGCCTCGCCCGGGTCGATCAG
>DASYRU010000448.1:0-1632 GCA_036004165.1 Actinomycetota bacterium | reverse complement strand
GCGGCGATCAGGCGGTTGCGGGGCAGGAAGTTCGCCGCGCGCGGCCGGGCGCCAGGCGGGTGCTCGCTCACCATGGTGCCGCCCGCCGCCCGCACCCGGGCGAGCAGGGCGGCGTTGGCCCGCGGGTAGGTGACGTCGAGGCCGCAGCCGAGCACCACCACGGTCCTGCCCCCGGCGTCCAGCGCGCCGGTGTGGGCGGCGGCGTCCACGCCGACCGCTCCCCCGCTGACCACGCACCATCCCGCTGCGGCGAGGCCGGAACCGAGCGCCCCGGCGGCCGCCCGGCGCAGCGGCGAGGCCCGGCGACCGCCGACCACCGCCACCGACGCCGCGGGGCCGGGTGGCGCCGGCCCGACCACGAACAGCCAGGCGCAGGGCGGGTCGGGCGGGGTGGCGGCAAGGGGCCAGCCGGGGTCGCCGGGCAGCAGCAGGCCGGCGCCGAGGGCGTCGAGCCTGGTGGCCACCCGGTCGGGGTGGGGGCTGTCCGGCCGCAGCAGCTCGGCTGGGCTGGCACCGCGCGCCAGCCGGGTGGCGGTGACCGCCGGCAGCGCCCCCGGCGTCGCCGCCAGCGCCAGCATCACCGCCCGTGCCGCCAGCTCCCGCGACCACCAACCCGGCGGCCGGTGCTCCGGCGATCTCCGACGCCGCGTCATGGCGACCGTCGCTCTGCTTCGCCTTCAAGCCGCGATCCTCCCGGGCAGATCATCGGCTCCATTCACGTCCCACCAGCTCAGAGTCGCCCGAACGATCCTGCCGATCCAGCATCATGCGGCTCCCGACCGATCAATCGGAGACAGTGGCACGAAGCGCATGCTGAGCGCCTCTCGGACGTGGTTGTCGTCGACCAGGTCGTCTCCGGCCAGGTCAGCAATCGTACGGGCGACTCGCAGGGATCGGTGGAAGCCTCGTGCGGTCAGACCGAGCCGATCCACCGCCGCTGCCAGCGTTCGGCGCGCCGATGCCGTTGGTCGGCATAGGTGCAGCAGCTCGGCGGCGCGTAGCTGGGCGTTGCCTGCGCCGCGCGCCTGCTGGATAGCGCGTGCCCGACAGACCCGGGCCTGGACCGCCGCGGTCGACTCGCCAGTCAGCGAGCTGGCAAGTTCCTCGGCCGTCACCCGCTCGGCTTGTACGTACAAGTCGATCCGATCGAGCAGCGGACCGGAGAGACGGCGCGCATAGCGGTAGAGATCTGCTGGATTGCATCGACAGGCCCTACGGAGATCACCGAGGTAGCCGCACGGACAGGGATTCGCCGCCGCCACCAGCGTGAAACGAGCGGGGAAGCGTGCGCTGCCAGCAGCGCGGACAATGGTGACCTCACCGTCCTCAAGCGGCTGACGGAGCGCCTCGCAGGCTGCTCGAGAGAACTCGAGCAGCTCATCGAGAAACAAGACGCCATGATTGGCCAGCGACACCTCGCCCGGTTGAGGGATGCGGCCACCGCCAACCAGGCCAGCAACCGAGGTCGAATGATGTGGGGCTCGAAACGGCCGTGTCGTGACCAGCGGCGCCTCGGGCTGGAGCAGCCCGGCGACCGAGAAGGCTTGCGTGACGTCGAGCGCCTCATCGCGGCTGAGTGGCGGCAGCAGACCGGGTAGTCGTCGAGCAAGCATCGTCTTGCCGGTGCCCGGA
>DASYRU010000447.1:0-6496 GCA_036004165.1 Actinomycetota bacterium | reverse complement strand
CACCCCGCGGACCTTGGAGGAGGTCGGCGCGGTGATGGGCTTTTCCCGCGAGCGTGCCCGCCAGGTCGAACGCGACGCGCTGGCGGCGCTGCGCAGCCCCGAGATCCGCGCCCGCCTGGAAGACCTCGTCGCAGCCTGACCGGTGGAGGCTGCCGATGACGCGCTTCGCCGTCACCTTCGACTACCTCTGCCCGTTCGCACGGAATGCCGCCGAGGTGGTCGTCCGGGCCCTTGAGGCCGGCGGCCCCCACGAGGTCGACTACCGCGCGTTCTCACTCTCCCAGGTCCACCTGGAGGAGGGCGCCACGCCGGTCTGGCAGGCCCAGACGCCTGCGTCCGGCGTGCTCGCCCTCCAGTGGGGCCTGGCCGTCCGTGACGAGCTGCCCGAGCGGTTCCCCGCCGTCCACCTGGCGCTGTTCGCGGCGCGCCACGACCACGGCCGCGACCTGAACGACCCGGAGGTCCTGCGCGCAGCGGTCGCCTCCGCCGGCCTCGATCCCGACGAGATCGAGAAGCTGGTCGCGACCGGCGGCCCGGCCGCCGCCCTGGCCGCCGACCACACCTGGGCGGTGGAGGAGCACCGTTGCTTCGGGGTGCCGACCTTCATGGCCGGCCAGCGGGCCGCATTCGTCCGGCTCATGCAGCGCCCGGCCGACCCGGCGACGGCCATGGCCACCCTGGAGCGCCTGCTCGCGATGGTGGTCGACTGGCCCGACCTCAACGAGTTCAAGGCCACCAGGGTCCCCCGCTAGCGCGCTACCGCAGGCGGGCCCGTTCCACCGGTGCGCCCCTGGCGGCGCGGAACGCGGCCGCCACCCGGCCGGCCGCCTCCTCGGAGCCCCACGCCATCACGTGCAGGGCGTCCACCTGGGGAAGCTCCGCCAGGGCCATGGCGGTCTCGACGGCCAGGTCGACGCCGCCGCCGGCGGCGACCTGCCGGTGGGCCCGCTCCGGCACCTCGAACGGCAGCGCCTGGTTGAGGATGTCCACCATCCGCGAGGTTCGGATCACCGGCACGCTGGCATGGACCCGGCAGCTCCCCAGCTTGCCACCCTCGGCGGCGCGGTCGAGGAAGGCGGCCAGGTCGGCCGGCTCGAACACCATCTGGGTCTGGACGAAGTCCGCCCCGGCCGCGACCTTGCGGCCGAGCAGCGCCAGCTCGGCCTCGCTGTCGGCGGCGAACGGGTCGGCGACGCAGCCGAGGGCGAGCTGGTGCGGCGCCGCCCACGCCTTGGCCTCCGCCAGCAGGCGGGTGGTGGTGTAGTCGCGCACCCGCGGCACGCCGGGGACCGGGTCGCCGTAGAGGCAGAGCACCCCCTCCGAGCCGAGCGCGGCCGCCCCGACCACCTGCGACTGCAGGGCCAGCCGGTTGCGGTCCCGGCAGGAGACGTGCACCACGGTGGCCACGCCCTGCTCGCGGGCGAGCGCGACCGCGGCAAGCGGCGACATGCGCGGCTTGCCGGCATGGTTGTCGGTCAGCCCGACCAGGTCGACGTGCAGGGCGAGGGTGGCGATGCGCTGGCGGACCTGGGTGGCGTCTGGCGTGGCCGGCAGCGAGATCTCCGCCGAGGTGAGCGCGTCCAATGGCATGCGCGAAAGGCTAGCCCGGCGGCCGCCCCCCGCGCCAGTTGCCGCCAGACCTCGCCTCCTCGGCCTCGACCCGCTCGACGGGAGCGCCGAAACGCAGCAGCGCGCCGCCGAAGGCGATCGAGCAGACCGTGAACCAGCCGAGGCCGAGCGCCGCACCGCCGACCACGTCGGTCAGCCAGTGCACGCCGAGCAGCACCCGGGAGGCGGCCACCGCCAGCGCCACCGCCGCCGCCGCGACCCCCAGCCACGCCTTCACCCGCAGGGGCCGACCCCGGCCGAGGACCAGCGCGAGCGCCGCGTAGGTGGCGGCGGCGGAGGCCGCATGCCCCGACGGGTAGGAGAACCCGCTGGAGTCCGCCAGGTGGGGCACGGGCGGACGCTCCCGCTCCACCAGCAGCTTGACCCCGTTGGCGATCAGGTTCTGGCCCCAGACGACCGTCAGCAGGAAGCCGAACACGGCCAGGCGGCGCCGGCGCAGCCACTCCACCGCGCTGAACAGCCCGGCCAGCGAGACCACCACGACGGTGGCGCCGAGCCAGGTGAGCAAGCCGAAGATCCGGGTCGAGATCCCGGTGGCGTGCCTGGCCCCCCAGTCGGCCGCGCCCGCGTCCCACCGGTACAGGCCGGTCTGAGAGGTGACCATGTCGGAGACCACCCCGAAGGCGAGCGCGGCCAGGAAGATCAACCCGAGCGCCATGGTCAGGGCGAGCCCGGTGGCGGCTTCCGGATCCAGCCGGCGGCGCAGGAAGCGGGCCAGCCGCGCCCTGGCCAGCGCTTCGGCGGCGTGCTCGCCGGGACCGTGGCCCCGGCCGGGCTGCGCGGCGGCCGGCACGGCTACAGCTCCCGCCGGACCAGGGCGCTGGCCAGCTCGCGTGCGCGTTCGGTGGCCGGGCGGGCCCGCCAAGCGGTCAGCTCCAGTTCGACGGCGTCGTCGAGGTCGGCCAGGAAGTGCTTCTCCAGTTCGGCGACGACCGCCCGGTCGCGCAGCGACAGGTTCAGCTCGTCGTTGAGGGCGAAGGAGCGGTTGTCGAGGTTGATCGACCCGACGGTGGCCCAGTTGGCGTCGACGATCAGCACCTTGGCGTGGAGCATGGTCCGCTGGTACTCGAAGATGCGCACCCCGCACTCGAGCACGCGGTCGTAGACGCGTCGGCCCGCCTGGCGGACGACCTGCTTGTCGATGTGGGGCCCGTTGGTGAGCACACGCACGTCGACGCCCCGGGCCCTGGCGGCGCAGAGGGCGTCCACGAACGCCCGCCTTGGGGCGAAATAGGCGGTGGTGACCCAGATCCGCTCCCTGGCGCAGGCGATGGCGCCATAGAACAGGTGCTCGGCGTCGGTGCTGCCCTTCTCCGCGGTGCTCCTGGTCACCTGGACCTGGATGCCGTCGTCGAAGCCGCGCAGGTCGGGGAGGTGGTCCCGTCCGGACAGGATCACCTGGGTCGCCTCGGCCCAGTTGTCCAGGAACCCGCCGAGCAGGTCGCGGACGGCCGGGCCCTCGACCCGGACGTGGGTGTCGCGCCAGTGGTCGGGGTCCTGACAGTCGCCGGTCCATTCCTCCGCGATCCCCACCCCACCGGTGAAGCCCACCACCCCGTCGACCACCAGGATCTTGCGGTGGGTACGGTTGTTGAGCTTCTGCAGGGTGTACCACCTGGCCGGGCGGAACCAGGCCACCGCCACCCCGGCCCGCCGCAGGCGCTCCACCAGCGTCGGGTCCATCCTGGCCGCGCCGACGGCGTCGAGCAGGACGTTCACCTCCACCCCGGCTTCGGCCCGCTGCGCGAGGGCCTCGGCGAACTCCGGGGCGATGCTGCCGGTCCAGTAGACGTAGGTGGCGAAGTTGACGGTCCTCCGCGCCGAGCGGATCGCCTCCAGCATGGCGGGGAAGATCTCGCGCCCGTTCCGCAGCACCGCCACACGGTTGCCCTGCCGCAGCGGCGCCACCGTCAGCGCCTCGACCATACGGGCGAAGTCGGTCGTGCCAGGGGCCGGCGGGTCCCGCAGCTCGAACCCCTTGGCGGCGGTGCGGTGGTACTGGGCCGCCTCGAACCCGTAGACGCCGGCGAGCCCCAGGCCGGCGGCCAGGGCCGCCCTACGCCAGCTGCGGGCGCTCGGCACGATCACTCCCTTCCACGCCGGGCACGGCGGATCGGGTGCGACTTCCCGACCAGCCGGGCGCGCAAGCGCCGAACCGGAGTTTGCCCGGCTTCTTGGCGGTGCATGCGGAAGTGAACGCCCGCAATCCGGCCGAATCGAGGAGACCGCATGACCCGGCGCCCGCTCGACCCCTCGCCCGCCGACCCGGAGGCCGCCCTGGCCGTCCGCTGGCGGCGGCTCCGCGGCGGCGTGCCGTCCGTGTTGTACCTGCTCGGAGCCGCCGTCGTCCTGCTGGTCGTGCTCGTCGGCGTCGGCCTGCTGCTGGTGAAGCTGCTGCACGACGACCCGTTGGGGCGGGCCGACGCGGCCGTCAGCCGCTGGTTCGCCGCCCGCCGCAGCGGCGGCCTGAACGACCTCACCTTCCTCATCGCCGAGTTGGGTGGCACGCTGACGATCACCATCCTGGCCGTCCTCACCGTGGCCGCCTCCGCCCTCGCCTGGCGCCGCTGGCGGGAGCCGCTGCTGGTGGCGGTCGCGGTCGCCGGCGAGGTCACCATTTTCCTGGCCGTCACGATGCTGGTCGACCGGCCCCGGCCGCCCGTCGGGCAGCTGGACGAGGCACCGCCGACCTCCAGCTTCCCCTCCGGGCACACCGCCGCGGCGATCGTCCTGTACGGCGCCCTTGCCGTGCTCGCCCACGAGCGGGCGCGCTCGGCGCTGGTGCGGTGGCTGTTCCTGACCCTGGCCGTCGCCCTGCCGGTCCTGGTCGCCGTCTCACGGGTCTACCGGGGCATGCATTTCCCCAGCGACGTGCTCGGCGGGGTGATTCTCGGCGGGTTCTGGCTGCTGGCCACCGTGCGTGGCATCCGCCTTGGCGTGCTCCACCGCCAGCTTGCCGCGGGTCACTCCCGGCGGCCCGGACGAGCCCGCGAAACGGCGCTCCGCGATGGCTGAGCGCACCGCCCTGCCGGCCGGCGGGCCGCAGCCGGCCAGGTCGGCCCCACGCCGGGTCGCGGTGGTGTTCAACCCGGCCAGCGGCGGCGGGGAACCGGCCGACCGCAGGCGCGATACCCGGGAGGCGCTGGCCGGCACCGGGCTGGACGTGCACTGGCTGGAGACGACCAGGGAGGACCCCGGCCGGGAGCTCACCCGCCGCGCGGTCGCCGACGGCGTGGACCTGGTGATGGTGCAGGGCGGCGACGGGACGGTGGCGGCCTGCGTCACCGCCCTGGCGGGCACCGAGGTGCCCCTGGCGGTGCTGCCAGGCGGGACCGGCAACCTGCTGGCCGTCAACTTCGGCATCCCGACCGACCTCGACGGCGCCGTCGAGGTCGCCCTCCACGGCCAACGGCGCCGCATCGACGTGGCCGCGATCGGCGACGACCGCTTCGTGGTCATGGCCGGCATCGGCTTCGACGCGGCCATGCTGCGCGACGCCGACCCCAGACTGAAGCAACGGATCGGCGCGCTCGCCTACGTGATCAGCGGCCTCGGCCAGCTGCGGCGGCAGGTCAGCCGCCTGGAGCTGCAGCTGGACGGCCGCGCACCGATCACCCGAACAGGCCAGGGGGTGCTGGTGGGCAACCTCGGCCGCCTGCAGGGCGGCCTGCCGGTGCTGCCGGACGCCCGTCCCGACGACGGCCTGCTGGACGTGGCCGTCCTGGGGACGCGCACGCTGCCGGACTGGGTCCGGCTGGCCATCGGGGTGCTGCTGCGGCGCCGGCGCACGCGACCGCAGCTCGAGGTCTTCAGGGCCCGCCGGGTCGAGATCCGCTGCGACCGGCCCCTGCCCGTCGAGCGGGACGGCGACCCGGCCGGTTCCCGCGACCGTCTCGTCGTCGACGTCGTCCCGCAGGCCCTCACCCTCTGCGTACCGCAACCTGGGAGGAACCCATGAGCACCGCCGCGTCCGTGCCGGAGACCTACGAGCTGGAGGGCGACGACGCCCTCCGCACCCTGCGGCTGACCGGCTGGGGCCGGCTCCTCAAGGACTCGTTCCGGCGCTTCCGCGCCGCCGACGGCTTCAGCCACGCCCGCGCCCTCGCCTTCCAGGTCACCCTCACCGTGCTCCCGGCGATGATCGCCGCGGTCGGCTTTGCCACCGCCTTCGAGCTCTCCGGCTACCGCAGGTTGCTGACCGAGACCGTCGACCGGCTGGCGCCCGGCCCGGCCGGGCAGATCATCACCGAGGCCATCAGGCAGGGCGCCAGGAGCGCCGCCGCCGGCGCCACCACCGCCCTGGTGCTCGGGGCGCTGGCCGCGCTGGCGTCGGCCACGCTGGCCATGGGCCAGATCGAACGCGGCGCCAACCGCATCTACGGCGTCGAGCGGGACCGCCCCACCCTGCGGAAGTACGGGGTCGGCTTCCTGCTCGCCTGCTCGGCCGGGATCCTGGTGGTGCTCGCGCTGGTGCTGATCATCGCCGGCGCCGACATCGCCAGGGCGACCGGGCTGTCCGGCGAGCTCGATGGGCTGTGGACGGTGCTGCGCTGGCCGCTCAGCATCCTGCTCGTGATCGTGGCGTTCGCGCTGCTGTTCCGGGCCTCGCCCCGCCGGCACCAGCCGTCGCCCTCCTGGCTGGCGGTCGGCTCCGCCGTCTCGGTGGTGCTCTGGCTGGTGTTCACCGGCCTGCTGGCCCTCTACCTGTCCGCCGCCTCCGGCACCTTCGGCCAGACCTACGGGCCGCTGACCGGCCTGATCGCGCTGCTGGTCTGGGCGTTCCTGACCTCGCTGGCGATCTTCCTCGGGCTGGCGTTCGCGGCCCAGCTGGAGGCGGTCCGGGCAGGGGCGCCAGAGCCGGTCACCG